>JAACDH010000204.1 GCA_009936995.1 Rhodobacterales bacterium | reverse complement strand
GGCCGCGACGCATTTTGGTGCCTACACCCTGGTTTCTGATGCGTTCTTCACGTGCGAAGACTGGGATGTGCTTGCAGCGGCGGCACAAGAGTCCTGCGCTTGGACCAGCATGGAGCGCTTTGCTCGGCGGGCGTGGCGTCGGCCGGTCACGGATGCCGAGCACACCCGGTTACAGGCCTTTTGGCAGGACAATGTCAATGCAGGGGCACTAGATGAGGCGGTGGCACTGACTGCTGCGGGCATCCTGCAGGGCCCCCAATGTGTCTACCGAATAGAGGTGGGCGACACCACCAAACGGGACAATGGCCGCATCACCCTGAACGACTGGGAGATGGCCTCGCGGCTGTCCTACTTCCTGTGGGACACCATGCCCGATGCGTCGCTCTTCGCTGCGGCCGACAACGGTGAACTTTCCTCGCCAAAGGGCATTCGCACGCAGGTCGCGCGCATGCTGGAGGACCCGCGCGCCCGCACCGCGGTGGTGCGCTTCCACAACCAGTGGCTGGGCACCGACCAGATCGCCAAGATCGCGCCGGCTCAGCGGGCCTATGGCCCCGTGTTTGGCCTGGCCTCGGCCCCAGAGCTGGACACCACCGATGACGGGGACTGGCCTGTGGTGCTGGGGGGCCTGCGCACGTCGATGGAAGCCGAGACCCATCTGTTCATCACCATGACCCTGTTTGAGGGGGCCGGCTCACTCGAGGCGCTGCTCAGCGACAACCACGGGTACTTCTCGAAAGCTAGCCAGCCCGTTTATGGCGACAACTTCGAGCTGCTAGACGTGGACACCCAGCCTTGGTCCAACGACTATGTGGCGGCGTCGCTGACCGGAACTGCCTCACTGACGCTGCAAGGGGCCACCTTCCCCGCAAACGAGCGCGCGGGTTTGCTCACCTTGCCCTCTGTGCTAGCCCTGGGCAGCCATCCCGTTCACCCATCGCCCATTCTGAGGGGCAAGCGCATTCTCGAACGGGTGACCTGTATTGAGCTTGGCTCGCCGCCTCCGGGTGCAGAAGCGGCACGCCCACCAGACATCGTCGACGCGGAATCGACCAACCGAGAACGAACCGCGAACGCGACCAGCCCCGATCTGTGCGCCTCGTGCCACAACCAGATCAACCCCGCGGGCTTCGCGTTCGAGCACTACGACTCGCTGGGTCGCTATCGCACCGAAGACAACGGACAGCCCGTGGACGGCAGCGGGTCGCTCGAGCTGCTGGGCGAAACCCTGCAGTTCTCTAGCGGAGTGGACCTGGCCCGACAGTTGTCGATCAACGAGGCCGTGCACGACTGCTACGCCCACCGGTGGACTGCGTATGCCCTAGGCTATTCTGTTGATCCCACCGACCCAGACATGAAGCGTGTCATGAAGGACTTTCGTAAGGACGACCAAGTCTTGGGCCTGCTGGAGGCCATCGCCACCAGCGAGATGTTCCGGTTCCGCACCCTGGGAGGTGGCCAGTGAACCGCCGCAACTTCCTGAAGGGCCTGGGCCTGTCCAGCGCCGGAGTCGGCCTAGGCGCCGTGGGGCTGCGAAGCCCGCTCGCAAGCGCCGGCGAGACAGAGGCCCCACGCCGCCTGTTGGTGATCTCCCATTGCCATGGCTGGCCCTATGACGGGTGGAAGCTGCGCCCGACCGGACTCTCCGAGGACACACCCTGGGAGGTCGATCTGAACGCGGCCTCGCTGGCCGAGCTGTCGGCCCCGCTGGCCGAGCTGTACGACCATCGCAGCCGCATGATCGCGCTGGATGGCCTGTCGTTGACCAGCGCAGAGGTCGACGCGGAGGGCAACCGCCACGACAAGGGCTGGGTGCACGCATGGACGGGCAACAACGCCGACTTCACCGGAACCGACACCCGCGCACAGTCCGCCTCAATCGATCAGATCATCGCGGCTCAGATCGCACGCAGCGACCGCCTGCCGTCACTAGAGCTGGCCATCGACGGCGGCCTGGAGCCCGGCCGACCCATCGCCTACGGTGCCAATGGCCTGCAGCTCCCCCAGCTGAACACCGCCGACCTGGCGTGGCAGCGCATGTTCGGGCCATCCCAGGGCGACGCCACGCTGGCGGCCCGGCAGCGGGGCGTACTGGACTACGCCTATGCCGAATATCAGGTGGCAAAGAACAGCCTCACCCAGACAGCCCGCGCGCGGCTGAATGCCCACTTCGAGCTGCTGTGGGGCCTAGGGGACCGCATCGAGGGGATGGCGTCCCTAGCGTGCGCTGAAGCCCCTGGGCTGTTCGGCACCTTGACTGGCTACGATGCCCGTTTTGATGCGTTCACCGACCTGATCACCACAGCCTTTAGCTGCGACATCACCCGCGTGATTACCCTCTCGCTGGGAGAGCTGCCCACTGCGGCCTTCGGCGCCGACCACATCACCGACGATGTGCACAAGGGCTTGGCGCACGAGATCTACAACGACCCGCTCAAGCACGCGGCCATGGAGGACTACCTGACACTGCATGCGGCCCAGGTGGCGCGGCTGTTGTCGGCCTTGGCCGCCATGCCCGATGTGGACGGTCGGTCCGTGCTGGACAACACGCTGGTCGTGTGGGGCTCCGAGCTGGCCAATGGCTGGCACGGCTACCAGCACTATTGTGCGACCGTCTTCGGAGGAGGCTGGGCCTTCAACCCCGGCCGGTATGTCTACATGCCCCATGAGACGCCCGCTCAGCTGTTGGTACCCGCATCGATCAACAGCGGTGGCTACAGCGACACCGCAGGTCGACCCCACCAGCATCTACTGGTCAGCATGGCCCAGGCCATGGGGGTGGATGTGAACCACGTCGGCCTCGAAGACTTCCAAGGTCAGACCGGCACTCGGGTCGAGTGTCATGGCCCGCTACCCGAACTCACACACGTCACCTGATCCCATAAGGAAGCCTCATGCGACATCTTGAAGCGCTCGTTCTGCTGACCGTCATCGGCTGTGGTACCGAAGAGACCTGCGACGACTGGTACTGTCAAGACGGCACCAACACCGCGACTTCGGGTACCGACAGCACAACCGACGGCAAAACCGACGGCAAAACCGACGGCACCAAGTCGACCAAGCCCTCGGCCGCTTTCAGCGTCGACGGCATTCTGGACGCCACCACGGCGCTGGGAACCTTCGTCCTGACCGGCGTGGACTGCGAGTCCACCCTGCCCGCAGCCGAGGCGGTGCCGTTAGACGACTGCGATGACTGCGACTTTGCCCACGCCATCACCCTCGGCGTCCTCGATGCTGTGGCCATGCCTTGCGAGGGTGACGAGGTCATGGAGAACCTTGTGTTGTCGCTTGGGCACGCCGACCCGAACGAGTTGTGGGTCTATAGGGACGACACGGGTTGGTTTCTCGACGAGACGGCCAGCAGCACGGTCAACGGTGACAGCTGGGAATTCAGCCTCAAATAATGGTCTCTTCCGACGATACGACGCTAGACCTCGATAGGTTGTACCAGGATCATCAGCGTATGGTCCTGCGACGCATCCGTCGGTTTGTCCCCGCCGAGGTCGCCCCCGATCTGCTGCAAGAGGTCTTTGAGCGGGTGGTGCGACACAGCGACACCTTCGAGGGCCGAAGCTCGCCGGTCACCTGGCTGTACCAGATCGCCACCCGAGTCTGCTTGCACCACCTGCGTGACACCCGAAAACGAGCGTCCCTCTTAGAGGCTTGGGGCGCACCCGTCTGGAGCCGACCCAGCATCGCCGCCGACCCCGAGACGCGCGCCTTCCTGGGCCAGGTATGGCGACAGCTGGGCGACGACCTGACCGAGATCGGTGCCTACCACTACATCGACGGCCTCACGCAGGCTGAAATTGCCGAGATCCTCGGCTGCTCTAGACGAACCGTGGGCAATCGCCTGACCGAGCTGCGCAAGCGGGTCGAGATGGCATCCATACCAGGCGGAGAGATCTCATGAACCCACATCCCAGTGACCTCGCTCTCGAGCGCGCCCTAAGATCGGAGGACGGCACCCAGGGGACACATGCACATGTGCACGGCTGTCCCGATTGCTGGAGCCGATGGGAGCATCTACACGCCGACGAAGAGCTGTCGATGCCCCATCGGATGACCCCGGCAATACCCTCCAAAATGGCGCAGTCGGCATCTTGGGCGCTGGTCGGGGTGGCCAGCCTGGTGGCCCTCGCCGCGCTGTCGATGCTGTGGGTACAGCCTGGCTCGCAGCGGGTCGAGATCACGCGCCTGCAGGAACAGGTCAGCCAACTACAGCTGCAGCTGCAGGAGGTTGAGGCCCAACCCACTGGCGCCCAGCTGGAGGCCCCCCGCCCATCCGTCGGGCGGAATGAGCGCGCAGCAAGCGCCACCCGGCCCCATGATCCATCGCCGACAACTCTGGGGCGCTCCAGCATTCCGTCGGAGGTGCTGGACGACGCTGTGCAGAACGAGATCGAACGGCGAACGCTAGACAAGCTCGACGCCTCTAGGACCGAACACCAAGTAGGACAGCTCGATCGTATCGGCTCGGTGGTGGACAGATTGGTGGCCAAGGGCATCCTGGCCGACCACACCGCGACCGACGTGGAACAGCTGCTGAAGCGGGAGCTGGAGGAAGCCTGGGACATCAAGTCCGCGGCGGCCACCGGCGACCTCAACAAGGAGGAGGCCTACGAGGACTGGCGCCTGCTGGTTGAGGAGACCGACCGCGCCCTAGCGAGGCACATGGACGACGAAGATTTGGCCGAGATGCGAGTGGCGCTGCAGGAAAAGTAGCGCACCGAAGCGGCACAGCGACCGCACGCTCACGACGTTACCTGCCGGGCTGAGGCACCTACGAGTCGACCGTCAGGGCGTTGGTGCATGAATACTTCTGCAGCAGGCACCGTCGTCCTGTCCGTTGGAAGTACGGGGATATGGCGATCCAGACGTGGTTGACGATGGGGCTGCTTTTCCACCTGCCTCTGCGGTAGACCAAAGGATTGCGCTATCTTCCATCTTGCGGGTCAGCCCGCTTCCCACAGTTCCATCGCCTGCTCGTATAAGGCAGACCTCTCCGGTTCCATATCGTAGTGACACATCCGTTCGAAATGGAGGAATTCCACAATGGCCCACCGTTCGTCGGGGCTGAAGATGTGGACACGCTGGTGAATTTCATCTCGGGTCAGGCGGGTGACTAATTCGACCAGATGGAATTCGGTGTCGATCATGGAGCCTGGACCAAGTTCATGGCACAGGACTGCAGGAATGAAGTAGCGAAAGGCCTCTGGATTCATGAACGAGAACGCGAGAAAGTTGTGGATGATGAGCCGAGGTGTCAGCTGCCTCCAGTCCGTTCCCTTGAACGCCAGCTCGTAATAGGGTCGTCGCGCCAACACCAAAGGATGGCTTGGGCCGCCCTGTCTGCCATGGGCTTGAGGGCAAAGAGTGGGTCTTGTAGAACCAAAGCGAGAAAGAGCGCAATCGTAATGCGTTGGGCCGGTGTCAGACGCTCGCGCAGATTGGGTGCGTCGCCGTAATCTTCTTTGTCGATGCGGCCTGCGAGCACGTCACAAGGGTTGGCTCTGAGGGTGTAGACCGTTGTAAAAAGGCGCCTATGGAGGTCTTGACTCTCGGGGTGGTTCGAATACCAACGCTCTGACGGGGGAGGGAGCATTTGGGCTCCCGAGAGGTGTAGTGAGCCAGCATGGCTCGCGCCAGTGTCTTGTGACGACGCAGACGTCGACGTGCACGACGGGGCAAGCGACCGCAAAACGTTCGCTGTACCCAGGTCGGGTAGACTGGAGAGACACCGATCCCCGAGTTGCGCTGCCCAGCCACCGCGACCACCTGTGGCCCGAGCTCATCGTTCGTTACTGCCGTCTTTCTGTCGTTCGATTTATGCGTCTCCCAGACCGACTTAGACAGGCGAACCCGTCGAGATCTGATTAAGAGTGGTGCAGGCGTTGGGTCGTTAATGGCACCTCACCCCAGGCACCCCAATGGAGCACGCCATGACCGATTCCGAAGACACGTCCATCCTGGCTCTCTCTCGCGGTGTGATGGGCATCTGGCTTACGGTTCTTACGATTCCATGCGTGGTGGTAACCTTCGTCTACGCGCCCGAATCTTGGGGCCTGGTGCGAACCTTGTCCGGTGGACTGCTGTTGGGCGCGATGTCCTTCTATTTGCTGTTCATCAACCGCATCTTGGTCGATGGCGCTTCTAAGCGTTCCGACCTTCTGTAGTGTGAAAAGCGCGGACGCCGCTAGCCCGCCTGGTGCCGGCTATGGGCAGCTGAAGCCGTACCAGGTGTTCATCGTATCTTCGGGGCAGGCGAGGGGTACTCGGCGAGCGTGGTAGATCGCCTTTCGGACTTCATTTAGGTCGTCCCCAGCGCTGACGATGGCCAGGCCGGCGGTCTGAAGCGCTTGGATGTCCTCGAAGATGAAGAGGTCGGTGAGCTGGATGCCGTACCGTTCGACTTGATCGGCGGTGACGTCGTTGGAGGCGCACGACCCGGCGGCCATGGCCGAGCGAAGGTCGAGGGCGTGCTGTCCGGCGCGCTCGACGCGGATGGCCAGGTCGGGGCGGTTAATACACGATTCGATCGGCTGGTCGGCGCAGTTGGCGACGATATTCGTGAGCTCGGTCGAGAACGGGCTGTCTAGCCAGGCCACCAGCAAGATTTTGGTGCGAACTGCGGGGTCGGTGGCTGCATCGAGCCAGGCTTTGGGGTCTGTGGCGCCGTGCTGGGTAAGAAAGGCATCGACGAACACAGCGTAGTGCGTGGCTGCCCAGATGCCCGACACCACATGGTCCTCGTTGCCAAGCCTCGGAATGGCCGAGCCGTACGTGTCGCAGGACCAGTGGCCGGGGAAGACGCGGCACAGATCGGTCCAGGTAGCGGTCTCTTCGACACCAAAGCACCCGAGTGCGTCCGCAGCGGGGTCGCGGGCCCACTGCACGCCGTGTTCTGCGTCACCGACGGCCTCGACGCAGCCCATGGCGGATACCTCGAGGGCCAGGGCGAGCAGGTCGGTGTTGGACCATCCGGGCACGGTTTGATCGAGGGCCCATTGGGACTCGGCGAGGGCCAGCGTCCAGTGATTGTCGGGGATGTAGAAGTGCACCCCAGGCACCCCGCCGACGGCCCGAGAGAGGTCGACGTGGTCGGGAACCAGGCAGTCTGCGGTTGAGGCGGTGTCTGCGGGCCCACCGGTATCGAAGGGCAGCACTAAGTTATGAATGAGGGGCTCGCAGCCGACAACCATCGTCGAGAGGCCGATGAACGGGGCGGGGACGAGGGGTCGGTGCGCTTTTCGAATGTTCTTGGGAAGGTTGTTGGGCCGCCGCTGCATGACTGGTCCTAACACACAGCGCCCCAGCTCACCGGAGTCCTCATGTACCGAATTCTACCCCTTGTCTTGGTTCTTGGCGGGTGTACGAACTCGTTCGACCTCGCCGAGGAGACCTCGCCGGCAACCTACAGTGGCACCTCGAACACCGGAACCACCGGGACCGCGACGGGCACCACCGCCGGCACCCCCTCGGGGACCAACACCAATCCACAGGGAGGAAGCGCTCAACGGGTGCTGGGCTACTTCCCTGCGTGGGGCGTCTATGGCCGCGACTACCACATCGCAGACGTGCCGGCGGAACAGCTTACCCACCTGATCTACGCCTTCGCGAACATTGGCGGTGGAACCTGTGTATTGGGTGACCCCTATGCCGATATCGACCGCTATTATCCAGGAGATAGTTGGGATGTGGGCACCTTGCGAGGCTCGTTCAACCAGATGGCCCAGCTGAAGGCCGACCATCCCCACCTGAACACGGTGCTGTCGGTGGGCGGCTGGACCTGGTCCCAAGGCTTCTCGGATGCCGCTGCGACGCCCGAATCTCGCCAGGCGTTCGCCACCGGCTGCGTCGACATGGTCCGCTCCTACGGCTTCGACGGTCTATCGGTGGACTGGGAATATCCAGTCGAAGGCGGACTTTACCCCGGACGTCCGGAAGACGGCGCCAACGATACCCTGCTGATGCAGGCCGTCCGCGACGAGCTCGACGCCTACGAGTCGATAGACGGCGTCACCTACGAGCTGTCTATCGCCGCCTCCGGAAACCCAGCCATCGCAGCCCATATGGAGCTGTCGTCTTTGGCCGGCATCATCGATTGGTACGACCTGATGACCTACGACTTTCGGGGCTCTTGGTCGTCCAAGACGGGTCTACAAGCACCCCTCTATGCTCATCCTGGCGATCCGATGGAGGGCGCCAGCGACTTCAACGTCCACGCCGCCGTACAGCTGTACCTCGCCGGCGGAGTGGCGCCCGACCAGCTGGTGGTGGGCGTGCCCTTCTATGGACGGGGGTGGCCTGGCGTCGCGGCGACCAACGACGGCCTCTTCCAAGACGTCTCGGGTATTCCACAGGGAACCTGGGAACCGGCCGCGTACGACTACGCGGATATTGTGGCCAACTACGAGACACCCGCCACCGTCTTCTGGGATGAGGACAGCAAGTCGTCTTGGATCTACGATGTCACCACCGGCATCATGATCAGCTACGATAGCGTCGAGGCGGTCGAGGAAAAAGCGGCCTACGTCGAGGAGAACGCCCTTGGCGGCATCATGTTCTGGGAGCTGTCCGCCGACGCCCAGACCGACAGCCTATTGGACGCCGTGCACCGCGGCTTCGCCCGGTCGAACCCATGAACCGGCTGGTCCTCCTGGCGCTGCTCTCGGGTTGTGCCGAATACACGTTGCACGCCAGGAATCAAAGCACCGACACGTCCACGTCCACCGCTGACGTCCACGTGACCACGCCGCCCTTCTCGACCACGCGCCCGGAGATTCCGCCCGAGCCCCAGGCTTGCGGGGTCCCGGTCCCGAACCACGTCGACCTGTCCCATGTGGTCTGGTCCGAACCGGGCGTGCACTTCTATGTTCCAGGGCCGAACTGGGCGTTCGCCTCTGCCTTCGCCAGCCGAGAGCTGGAGGGCCTGGGCACCGAGATGGACCTGCGGTTGTCGCCGTCCTACTTCTTGGCCACGGCGCTGAAGGAGAGCTTTGCCGGCTGCTCAGACGAGACCGTCGCCGACCCGCTGCACCCGGAAGTTCAGTTCCCTCGGACTGTTTTGTCGGATTATGACGGTTGTCTTCAGCTCGAGAGCACCACCGCCTGGACCGAGATCTGCCGAATGTACCCCAACGAGATCGATTGCGATCGGGTGGGGCATGCCGACGTAATCAGCAGCTTAGACCAGGGGAATACGGGCCGGGACAATATCGAGACGGGGATGTTGGCCGCGGCCTACTACAATACATTCGCCTACGCGATGATCGGAAACCACGGCACCAACCCCGATACTTGGATGGCGTCGGCGACCGATCCACACGCCATGGCGAAGATGGTGGCGCTGATCTACAACCGTGGCGCCTGGTCGGGAGAGATCGACTTTGTCTTGGACGGATGTGCCGCATCCAACATCGAGGACTGTGTGTCGGCGAACAGCATCGCCTGGGACTACGTGGACGCGGTGGGGAGCTACATCGCCGACCTCGAGGCGGCCGTAGACCAAGAACACTGCTACAACGACGATGTTCACCTCTCCGACGTGCACGACTTCCTCGACGCCCTGCAGCCCATGTTCCCCGGCGAGGACTGGTCCCCCATCCACGTCGCCGCCGAGGAGGCCTTTCTGTGGGCGGCGCTGGGGGTGGACCCGGCGCCCTTCCAGACGGTCGCTCCTTGGGTTCTGGAGGCAATTGACATCGAATTGAAGCGCGATGTACATTGCCCAGGGGCCCAGCTTTATCAGTGGTATAGCGGCGACTGTCCTGCGATGTGAGATACGCGTGAGATCCCAATTGAGGTCGGGCCGGTTATCGGGCAGGGGCAAGGAGTTCTCATGCGTCATCTCTCTCTCATCTCTCTCGTTCTACTCACCGCCTGCGACGGGTACCAGACCGTTGATCTGGACAGCTCGATGGAGCGCGGCCAGCCCGAAAGATTCACAGATGGCGAAGGGGTGGACAGCGGGCCCATCACCGAGGCTCCGATAGAATCCTCGCCGGGTCGTGAGCCTGTGGGGCGTGTCAACTCGGCGAAGATCGACGCGACCTGCCTGGATGAGGAGTGCCGTGAGCTGCTGTACTCGGGTGCCGAATCCACTGGCGCCGACACCTTTGAATGGACGGTGAACGGCGAGATTTGGAGTAACGAGGCAGAGATTGTGGTGACGCTGGAAGAGGAGGACTTGGTTGAGGTCACGCTTACCGTCGGCGACTTCCGAGGCGAAGACACGGCGTACATGGCGGCGCACTCCACCGGGTCGGTCACCTTGCCGGATGAGGGCCCTCCCGTCGCTGTACCCGGCGTCTTTCCGACCGTGGTGGTCGGCGTGCACTCTTGTCGGGACCCAATAGTTGTGGTGAGCGTCGGCGGCTGTCTGACCAGCCCCGCGCCCGTTCAGCACAATGTCGGCATGCGTGTGAACGGCGGAAACCTACAGCAAGGTGACTTCACGTTCGACAAGAACTCGGCGTTTGGAACAGTGACCGACGACGGCGTGTCCGAAGCTGCGGTGTGGAAGTTCGGCAACTTCGTCAATGCCACCACCTACTACCACCGCATGGTACCGCAACAGTATGGTGCTAACCAACTGTACATACCGGCCGTTGGTCCCGCACAGGCGCACATCTCGTCGATGTACAACATGGGGCCGTTGGGCTCCATCACCGTGCGCTCCAGCCACTTGGCCTACCAGGGCAGCCAATACAGCACCAGCGGTTCTTCCATTACCGTTGACTGCGCGTCAGGTGTGCCCATGTTCTCAGTCGGCGCGTATAACCCCAATGTGAGTGACGATTAGCAGGTGATTAGGCGGAGCGAACCAAGCGAAACCCAATCGTGTCCCCACGGCGATGGGGCTCGATGGCGTAGCTGGTGGCCGCGTGTGCCCCCAGCGCCGAGAAAAACCAGCATCCGCCTTTCAGGCCCCGTTGCTCGTTGTTGGCACCGGCGAGGTCTGCACACCAGTCTCGTAGGTTCCCGGCCATTCCCCTGACGTCATAGACGCTGCTATCCATGGGATAGCTGTCGACCACGGAGGGCAATGGACGGCCCTTATGGCTGGCGCGAATACAGAAAAACGCTGGGTCGGGTGGACCGCCCCAAGGATAGTCTCGTCCTGCCGGACCCCGTGAGGCCTTTTCCCACTCTCGTTGCGTGGGCAGACGCCACGGTTGACCCGTTTGTATGGCCCACCACTCCGCAAAAGCCACGGCTGAGTGCCAGTCGACTAGAAAGACGGGCCACTCGGGGTCCCAGCTGTCGCCGTCGGCATCGACTGAGATGAAGAACCCGGTCTCGACGTCGTGCCCGTAGCAAGCCGGCCCAGGAACACCGGGCTTGCTGGAACGTTCTCGCGGGACGTAGCGGAGCGCGGACTCCACGCCCTCCTTGGCCATCAGGTCGTCGAGGAACGCCAGGTAGCGAGTGTTGGTGACCGGGAACTGCTGGATGACGAACCCGCCCACCCAGGTGAGGTGCCGCGGCGGCGATGTGAAGGCTTCACCGTCGGCCCCTTGCCAGCACGGCCCCTCGGGCACGTAGCACTCGTTCGAGGTGAGCGCGCCATCGGGAAGAAGCGGGATTGGCCTGGCGAGATGTTCTCCGTGCGAACCATCCCAGTGCTGCTGGCGCTCCAAAGAAATGGGGTACTTCGTGGGCAAGTATCCTGGGGATTCCAAGGTGAGCTCGTATTGGCCCATGGGTAGGGCCACCTGTGCGAGTGGTGTGTTGCCCAGCACCTGCGGCTCACCTGGGCGCATCACCCGGTCGACAAGGACGTAGGGCCGACAAGTGACCAACGCGCCTGGCGGTTGGGTGTTCAGGCTGAGTGAGGCGGTGCCGGTCAGGAAGGCGGCGTGGTCGCCTCGGTCGTAGCGACGAAGCTGCCGGATCGCATCGGCGGCTGCTGGGTCGTCGATGGCCTCTGCTGCAACGACATCGTCGCGGTGGTGCTGAGCGAGGAGGTCCTTCGCTTCGGGCAGGGAGGGCTCGTGAGAGAGCGCGGACTCAAAGTGCTCGATGCGTCGTTTCTCCAGATCGCCGATTTGGGTCTCGATCTGGGTGGCGCGGTCCTCGAGTCGCCAGGCCTCGACCTTGCGTTGTACGGGCATCCACGGGTCGATGTCTGCGCTGGCGAGGATGGCCTGCTCTCGGAGAGCCTGGGCCTCTGCGCGTAAGGATGTGATGGACTCGCGCAGAGATTGTCCTTCTTCCACCTCATTCACCGCTCTGCTGCGACGAACGGCACCGTCCAGCCATGCGCCGATGGCCTGGCCCAGCTCTGCGGCGGTGGGGTATCGGTCCTTGGGTTTGTGGGCCAGCGCCTTGGTGGCGATCTCGATGAGTCGTTGAGGACCCTTGATAGGAATACGGACATTTCCGCTGAGCACGGCGATCAGCACTTCGTGGGTGGAGGATTGGGGAGAGGCGGGTTTTTCGTCCAGGATGCGGACCAGGATTCCACCCAGGGAGAACACGTCGGATGGCGGGCCAACAGCGTCACCATTCACCTGTTCGGGAGACATGAATCGCGGGGTTCCGGCCATACCCACGGTCTGGTCTGCGCTGCGCTCTGTGTGCACCGGGTCCGACACCTCTTGACTGGCACGCACCAGACCCCAATCGGCTACTAGCACCTGTCCGAAGGCGCCGACCATTACGTTGTCTGGCTTCAGATCACGATGGACCACGCCGCGGGAATGGGCATAGCCGACCGCATCGCAGACGCCGCGAAACAACGCCACCAAGCGGTGCAGGCCGTCCGGGGAGAGGTGGACATGTAGAGCGGCGATCTTCTTAGTGAGGGTCTCGCCCCGGATCACGTCCATGGTGTAGAACGGCCGGCCATCTTTCCAGCGACCGACCTCGTGCACGGGGACAATGCCGGGGTGGGCGAGCTGAGCGGTGGCGCGGGCCTCGTCGAGGAAGCGAGCGACGGCGCCGGTGTCGTACTGAAGCCGCTTCCCCAGCAGCTTTACAGCGACAGTTCGCGACAGCCGTTTGTCGTGGGCCAGCCAGACTTCGCCCATGGCCCCCTCTCCGAGGAGCGATTGCAGTTGCAGGTGCCCTCGATCTGGGACTTCAGTAGTGGATTCCGTGGACCGCAACAGGCTATCTTCAGGATCGATAGCGGTGGAACCCGTATATCCGAAGAGCGTTCGCAGCTCGTCGATGACGGAGTCATCCAGCCCATAGCGTTGTGCGAAGTTCGATAGCTCGTCGGCCATCTTTGTTCCTTGGTTCACATCGAACACCGCCTGAGGTCAAGCCATGTCCAGTCTCATCGTCCGCATCGGAGAGCAGTCTCCAGAAACACTGTACCCCGGGGATATCGTCGGTCGATTAAGAACCGCTGCGTTGAGGGTCGACGACCCCCGTGTGTCCGAGGCCCACGCGATGGTGAGCTTGCGTAACGGAGAGTTCCAGCTCCTCGCATTACGTGGGGTGATCGCGGTGAACCGGCAGCGCGTGGCCGAGGTGGTCATGGTCCCGGGCATTCGGGTACGACTGGCCAAGGATTTGTATCTCGAGGTGCTTTCCATCGATCTCGCGGACCAGGCGATGGGCGTGGTCCTCAATGAACTGGCGCCCCAGCTGTTGTTGGGCAGCGCCGCCTTTATCATCACCGGAGACGAGCCCGGCCTGCTGCGTCGCTACGACCGAGACGCCTCGGCCCAGCTGTGGTCCGACGGTCTGGGCTGGCGGATTCAGGTGAAAGGTCAGCCGCCGCAGCCCTTCGAGTCTGGCACCGAGCTGGTCATTGACGGTGTCACCGTGCGCGCCGAGCTGGTCTCACTCCAACGGGCGGGCCTGGACTCGACGATTTTGGGCGGTCGTGTGCATCCCCCGTTGCGAATTGTGGCCAACTACGACACGGTGCATATCCACCGAAAAGGCTTGGAGCCGGTGGCGATCTCCGGCATCGGCGCGAAGATGATCAGTGAGCTGGTTGCGTTGGGCGGGCCGGCGGCCTGGGAGGTGGTGGCCGAGCAGATCTGGCGCTCCAACATCAGCCCGTCCAAGTTGCGGCATCGATGGGACGTGAGCCTGGGTCGGCTGCGGTCGAAGCTCGAGCAAGAGGGGTTGCGGCCAAACCTACTGAACTCGGATGGCACGGGTCAGATCGAGCTGCTGCTGTTGCCGGGCGACGAAGTGGAGGACAACACCTAACGGCTCAACGAGTCTCCTATCTGCCCTCCAGGTCTCTCCCAGGCTACCCAGCGCGACGGATCGTGTTCGGATCCCGGGGGGGAGGGGGGCTCAACTTCTGGTAGATAGAGGGTTGTGTGGGCCTGTTCGGTCTTAGGAACCGTATCCCGCGTTTTCGGCGGCCTCAATTCCCACGCCAATGAGGGCCTCCATTTGGTCGATCTCCCAGGTACCTTTTTGTAGTCGCACCTGGATTCGGTCCCGCCAGCGGAGCACGATCAACGGCTCGCCGAAGTGTGCTTTTGCCACAAACATTTGCTTCTCGAGGTTCGGGACAATCAACGCCTCTGCGCTTGCCTGTGTGGTGGCCAATACCGTGAACTGTCTCTGAAATTCATCCGAGCCGACCCCGTTGATTTCTTGGATATTCACCAGGTCTTCGGCGTCGTCGCCGAGTAAGAACTTGAGCGCCATCTGTACCAGGGAGCCACCGAAGTTTAGCTGGGTCATGATGGGCGGTAGCTTGGGTCCGAACAGTACAACTTCGTCGATGGGCTCGGCAGGCGCCTCCCAAATAGTGACGGCCCTACGTCCCGAGTTGTTGCGTTTATTGGATGTCTTCAGGGTGAGGGTCCAGGGGATTCCGTCGGAGTCGCCGTCTACGCGAAAGCCATTCTTCAGTCGATTGGTTCGCCAGCCCTTGGCCTCGATGGCTTTGATTCGCGCACGGGTCTTTTTCTTTTGGCGCACGAACATGGCGACGATACCGACCGGAATTACGAATCCGATCGCGAAGAGGAGGAGGATAGGGTCCACGGGGCTCCTTCGTTTGCGCCAATCCTACCGTGTGATGGGTTTTGTGTGGGCCGAAAACCGCAACGTTTCCACCAGAGACCCACCACGCGATGATGTTGGCGACGGTCGATGTACAGGCGGTGAACTAGGGCGCCGACGAGGCTTCAGCGCGTGTGCGAAGCCCTCTGATTCGATCTTTTCTCTGAGACTTTTGTAAGGCTTGCTCACCGACCTCCGTTGGCCTGGCACAACTGCCAACGGAGTCATCATGCAACCCAAAATGGTCCTCGGACTAGCCCTTACGCTTGGAGTCGCCTTCACTGCGTCCGCGTGGATCCCCGAGGTAGAGGCGCCTAAGTCACGTCCCGCCGTTGAGGACCTGGGTCTTGCGAACGTCGACACGTCTGCAGAGGCCCTGGACGCTGTGCTGGCGCGACGGGATGCCCGGGTCGTGCTCACCCAGCTGGCCAGCAACCCGGACGCCGATCTGGCTGCCCGAGGCTGGGCGATCGTGGGCCTCACTCGACTGCCGGCCGGCGCCAACACCGACGCCGCGCTGGACGAGCTGCGCGACGGCACTAAGAACCCCCTGTTGGTCCGCACCTGGGCGGCCGCCGCTCGCCTCGACCGCATCGAGGACTTCGACGAGCTGGTGAGCCAGGGTCGCTTCGTTCAGATGTACCCCAGTCTGGCCCGGCCGTATAAAATGGCCATCGAGGGTGCCATCGGCACTGTCGACTCTCCGCACGTGCTGATCCGCCTCGCTGCGACGCAGCCCCAGCTGAACAACCTCATCGGGCCACGGATCTTGGCGATGTCTGTGGAGGAGTTGGCGGGCGCTATCTATGCCCGTACCGATGACCAAACCCGCCGAACTGCGGCGGCCTACGCGGCCACCAAGGCCAATCAAGGTGACCGAAACGCCATGGCCCAAGCGACCATTGACGCGTTGACCTTTGACGGTGGCCAGCCGCCTTGGAGTGGTGGCGCCCTGTACGTTCCCAGCCTCGGCTGGACGGGTCCCCAAGCCAAGGCCCTGGTCTCGGAGCTGGTCCGCTGGTCCCTGTACTGCGCCGACCGACCTGAGCTCCGGGGTGAACGCCAGCAGATCGGCAACAACCTGGCCAGCGTTGGACTGCTGCGACAAGCTGGCTTCCGCAGTGGTCTTCCCCAAGACCCGGCGCAAATGGTGCAAACCTACGCCCAAGTCATGGGTCATGGCGCTGCTCAAGCCCTACTTCAAGATCTCCGGCTTACCGACGACAGCCGTTTCGCCTCCGTGAGCCGATGATGCGCCTCCTGCTTCCATTCCTGCTGGCGCTGGCCGCCTGTGCTGAAGACACCCGCCCAATGGTGGTGGTCCAGCCCGATGGCGTCACCTCGGAAGTGCAGCCCTGCGCCTCGGGTTGTGCGGCGCCCACCGCCGATGAGCGGGTCGATTTCACCGACGCTGAGATCGCCGGCCTGCTCGCCGACATGACCCAAGAACCGCTCGGAAGCGCGAATATCGCGGCGGAGACCCTGCTGTTTCACGGCGCCGACACGGTGGACTACCTCAACCGCACCCCAGCCACGCCGCTGGACGCCTCTCGGCTGGCCTGGCTGCGAACCGAGCTCGATCGCGACACCGTGACGGCCGCCTTTCGGCTGGTCGGCGCGGACGGAACCGTGTTCGGCAGCATCCATCCCACGTTCTCGCTGGTCACCAAGCAGCACCTGCGCCTAGAAGCCGGCGACTTCGGCCGCGTCTCCATCAACGGAAAGGTCAAGCGGGTCGGCGTCGACCACCTGTGGGCCCGGTTTTGACTCGAAGGCCGCTACTTTGCGGCCGGACCGTGGTTCACGGTCACCCCTCCTGAAAGCGACTGGACCGACCTTGGCTCAGTCTGGGTCTCTGACGGCTCCGTCGACGCGCCCGCCACCCTGCAAATCAAACTCACACTCGAACCGCGCACAGCGGGGGAGGATCTCCATGCATCTCTCTAAGACCCTAATCACCGCTGCTCTGCTGACCTTCTCTACTGCCGCCCAGGCCGATCCCTGCGGTATGGTGCCGCCCATGCGTGTGGACTCGGTTGATGGTGGAGAGATCGAGCGCACCGGCCTTCAGCAGACCTACGGCTTTTACAAGGACGGCATCGAGACCCTGGTCATCCGACCTGGATTTGTCGGAAATGTGGAGGAGTTCGGCATGTTGGTGCCGTTCCCGTCGCCACCGGCCCTTCGTAAGATCGACGACATGACCTTCGAACACCTGGCTGCCGCGGTCGATCCGCCCGAGGTTCAGGTGCACCTGTACGACGACACGCCTCAGCCGATGATGATGCAAAGGAGCCTTGGGGACCAGAGAGAGTCGTCTATGGC
>JAACDH010000021.1 GCA_009936995.1 Rhodobacterales bacterium | reverse complement strand
TCGTGCAGGCGCTCGTCTGGCCGAGGTTCAGCCTTCGTCGGGTGGCTCGAATCTTCGGGCAGCGCTGCTCGATGCACGCAGACTATTGGGCGGAGAAGCCGGCGAAGTTCTGGTGTTCACCGATGAAGCTGGGCCCTTTATCGTCGATCAAGCCGCTGAGGAAATTGGCGCGCTCATCGCTTCGGGTTCGTCCGTGATTCCTCGGGTTGTGCGGGCAGATCCCGCTCGCAACGTGTCCGTGATCGACGCGAGCTACCAAGATGGCGCTGGGGGTGGGCAGGTCACCGTACGCATCGCGAACCACGGCCTCAAGTCGGTCGAAGTGGCGTGCGAAGTTCACCTTCCTGACGGTCAGGTCATTCCCATCTTCGCCGACCTGCCACCGATGGGTGAAGCCGAGGAGCGCATCACCGTGCCTAGCGAGGTTTCAGGTGGCGTGGGCGAAGCGTGGTGTGATGATCCCGACCTTCCCCTTGACGATACGCGCTATTTCCATTTACCGCGGGTGGGTGCATCCCGAATATTGGTGGTGGACGGCGACCCTGGCGACACCCCAACGAGAAGCGAGGTTTATTTTCTCGAGCGCGCCCTCTCACCTTGGGGCGGCTCGCGAAGTGGTGTCACCCTCGACGTCACCACCCCGGCCAGCCTTGCCAAGCCCGATCCGGACGAGCACCGAGTAGTCATACTCGCCAATGTGTCCGACCCCAGGCCTTTCGGTCTGGCCCTCACCGAGTTCGTTCGCCAGGGCGGAAACCTGATCATCACCGCGGGTAGCAACCTCACTGCAGAGCGCTACAACGCCGCGTTTGGCAGTATGTTGCCGGCATCCTTCCGCCGTCCTCGCAGCGTCGCGGACGCCGGTGAAGAAGGCGTCGCCTTGGTGCGTCCCGATGCACAAGCACCCCTTTTTGCATCCTTCAGTCGTGGAGGTCGTCGCGGATTTTCTAGAGTCAAGGCGCATACCTTACTTACCCTCGACCCCTATGAGGACGTGGAAGACGAGATCACCACTTGGCTGAAGTTTGAAAATGGCATGCCCGCGTTGGTCGAGCGTCGAATTGGCGCCGGCCGGGTGATGATCTGGACGAGCTCTGTGGACCTTGGGTGGGGAAACTTACCGTTGCAAGCTATTTTTATGCCGATGGTGCAGCGTATGGTCGGCTGGTTGGGCGCAGAGTCTGGCGGTAATGCCATTCGTCTGACGAGCGTTGTGGGCGAACCCGTGTCGGTTCCGTTGCCCGATCTCACCATCGATCCTCAGGTCATCGGCCCCGATGGCGGAGCGGTACGAAGTCATCGCGAAGGTTCATCGCTTCGGTTCCAACCCAAGCGGCCCGGTGCGTATCGAATCGCGGTCGCCGATGCACCGCCCTTGGCGTGGGTCGCCGTGAACACCGACCCCGAAGAGAGCCGGGTTCAGCCTGTGTCTACTATTGTTGGCATCGAGCGCGAGATCGCCCCCGAGCTGCTTGAGCGCCAAGTGGACCTCGGACGTGGCGTGTTTGGCCTGGTGCTGCTGCTGTTACTGCTTCAGGGACTATTGTCGCTCCGAGGAGGTTCTGCATGACTAGCCGACGACAACTACTCACGTCTATGGGCGCGCTCTGTGTGACGCCGAGTGCGCTTGCCTTCGGAGACACCACCCGCATCGACATCGGTCAGCTCAACCTGGGCAGAGGTTCAGGATCGCGGCCGAATGCCTGGAAGCGACTGCTGCACGAGGTCAAACAGACCACGTCTGTCGAGACCGAGGCGAGAGCGCCCACCGTCGACCCAGCCAGTCCGGCGCTTTTTGAGCACCCGTTCTGTGTGTTGGTGGGCGAGGGCGGCTTCGACGACCCTTCGGACGAGGCCGTAGAGCAGCTCGCACGGTTCCTTTCGTATGGTGGATTCTTGCTTGTCGACGACACTAGCGGTTCCGACGACAGTCCCTTCGACGCATCGGTTCGCAAGCTGATCCGACGCCTGTTTCCGACCAAGTCTCTGGGCCAGCTCCCTCGCGACCACAGCCTGTACCGCTCGTTCTTCCTGCTCGACCAGCCGCTAGGGCGCGTCGACCGTTTTGACCACCTGGAGGCGGTCACGGTGGGCAACCTGGCGCCCCTGGTGTACTGTCGCAACGACCTCTCGGGCGCCCTTGACCGCGGCGATGACGGTCGTCCTCGCCACGCGTGTATCCCCGGCGGTTCGGCCCAGCGACACGAGGCGGTAAAGCTGGGGATCAACCTGGTTCTGTACAGCTTGACGGCGAACTATAAGAAAGACCAGGCACACGTCAAAGAGCTCATGCGCATGCGGCGAATCGAATGATGGACTTTTGGTTTGGCGGGCCCATCACAGACGTGGGTTCACTGGTGTGGTCCGCGCCACAGTGGCAGGTCCTGCTCGCCGCGGCGGGGGCGTTTGTCGTGCTGGCTTTGGTGGGACTTCGCGACCGGCCGGCGGTGTCTAGGGCCTCTGAACTCGGGTTGATGACGTTGGCGCTGGTTGGCGTTGTCGTCGCTATCGCCGGACCCATCTGGGTCGAGGAAGAGGGGCGAACCGAAGCGGGTCGTGTGGCGTTGGTCATCGACAGCTCGCGTTCGATGAGTGTGCTCGAAAACGGAGCGCCTCGACATGATGCGGTGGCCGCCGTCGTCGAGCACGTTCAGCGGACCACCGATAATGTCGACGTTTACCACTTCGGTGACGACCTTGCGGTGGGCGTTCCCAGCGACTACGAATTACCCGGCACCGACCTCGAAGGAGCGCTTGACGCCCTGTCCGAGCGGGTCGCGGGCGAGCGTTTGGCGGCGGTTGTGGTGGTGTCTGACGGGCTCGATCGCGGTCTCCTACGCCGACGCTTTCGAGAGGACGGTGTCGAGGCCAGCGCCGTAGACCTTCCAGGTCCGCTCACGGTGTACCAGATCGGCGCTCCGTCAGACCTCAAAGATTTGGCAGTTCGCTCCGTAAATAGTGGTGGATACGCTTTCATACGCAGTGCGTTCACGGTCTCCACAGAGATCGAGGGTGTGGGCTTCGCCAATCGAACCATTCCGGTCACGTTGTCGCGGAATGGCGCCCCCGTCACCGACAAGAACGTGATGCTCAACGCACAGGGCAAGGGCACGATCCAGTTTGATGTAGTGCCAAGGGAGGCGGGTCGGTTCGCGTATGGCGTGTCGGTGCCAATCTACGAAGGTGACGCCGTACCGGCCAACAACCATCTGCCGGTGGTAGTGAACGTCGTACGCGATCGCATTCGGGTGTTGCAGGTCGCGGGCGCGCCGTCCTGGGACGTGAAGTTCCTCCGTCGCTTTCTCAAAGGCGACCCATCGGTTCAGCTGGTGAGCTTCTTCATCCTCCGGACCCAGCGAGATCTGGGGTCGGGTTATGGCGAGAAAGAACTTTCGCTCATCGCATTCCCGTACAAACAGCTCTTCAACCAAGACCTAAGTACCTTCGACGTCGTGGTCTTTCAGAACTTCGACTACGAGCCGTACTTCGGCTCACCGAACAATCCGCTGCTCAAGAATTTGGGTGATTACGTCGAGCAAGGTGGCGGACTGGTCATGACCGGTGGCGACCGGAGCTTTGGACTTGCGAACTACGGGAAGACGCCGGTGGGGGCCGTTTTGCCGGTTCTGGTAGACGATAACGAGAAGCCCGATCTTCGCCCGTTCCGGCCCATGGTCACCGAGGCCGGTTCCCGGCATCCTGTCACCCGATTGGTGGGAGATTTCGCTGAGAACAGTTCGTGGTGGGGTCGCTTGGGCGAGATGGACGGCACGAATGTGGTGGCGGACGCGCATCCCGACGCCACGGTGCTGCTCTCGCACCCCTCCAGAGTCACCGATTCGGGTAAACCGCTGCCCGTGCTCGCAGTCCGTGAGGTCGGCGCTGGGCGAACGCTTGCGCTTACCATCGACAGCTCGTGGCGTTGGTCGCTCTCCGAGGCCGCGGAGGGCCGTGGAAATCAAGCGTACCTGCGGTTTTGGAAGAACAGCCTTCGTTGGCTTATGCGCGATCCGTCGGTCAGTCGGGTCACCGTCGAGACGGCCCGTGAGAATTATGCGGTGGGCGACGAAGTGCGTATCGTCGCTAGAGTGCGCGACGCCAGCTTTGGTCCACTCAGCAACGCAACCGTTCGCACGACCCTCACCGTGAACGGTCTCGACCGCACATTAGAAGGCGTCACAAGTCCTGATGGTGAGGTGGTTTTTCCCATCGATGCCGCTTCCCGTGGCACCTACCAGGTTCGCGTAGAGGCGGGTCTAGCTGGCGAGGTCGCCGGTAGCGCCCAGACGGTCTTTGCGGTCAGCTCTCGCGACCCAGAGCTCGACGAAGTGTCACCAGATAGCGTCTTCCTCCAGTGGTTTGCTGGCCGTACCGGCGGTGCCTACCACCAGGTAGGCACGCTGGGTGCGGTTCGGATCGACCCCAAAGCGGGACGCACCGTGTGGGAACGTCGCGAGACACCCCTGTGGCGGTCGCCGCTATTGGCGCTCTGGGTGGTGCTCTTCGCAGGGCTCGCCTGGATTGTGCGCCGTCGGTCGGGGCTCGCTTAGATTCCGAAACCGTTCTTGTTGGATGCCATACGCGCCACTGCGTCTAGATCGTAGAACCGGGTGGTCTCCATCATGGCGCGGCACTCGAACCACATGTCGCCGTCGACGATGGGCATGAAGAGGTCGGCGATGTTGTCGATGCCCATGCACAGGTCGATGCCGTGGTCGAGGAGACGAACGACCGGACCGATACTGTTGTGAATCGGCGCGGCTTTGTCGTGGGCTTTCATGGACAGGGCGGCCGAGGGACAGATCACGATCTGCATGCCGGCGTCTTTGACGATCTTACAGATGCGGTCTTGCTCGCGTGGGAACTTGGCGGCCAGCGAGATGGCGTGAACGCCCCGCACCCGACCTTCCATGCCGTGCTCAATCGCCTTTAGAGCCAGCAACTCAGTCTCGTTTTCGTCCGGGTTGTTCTCTTGGTCGATGTGCACGTCTACGGGCTTACCCAGATCTTTGGCCAGGTTGAGGATGTAATCGAGGTGCTTCTCGGGGGTAGGGCGGTCTTTGCTGGGAAGCCCACCCACAACGTCGGCCGACTCGCAGGCCATGGCGTAGTGTTTACGAGACGCGGGATCGAGCACGCCTTGCAGTGGCTGGACGGCGATCTCCATGTTGATCTGGCCAAGATAGCGCTCTTTCACCGCTAGCGCAGCCTTCATGGGCATCAGCTTTACCGTGTCGTCCGCGTCCACGAAGGTGCGGGTGTGGGTGACGCCTTGGTTGATGGCATTGTCGACACAGCGGCACATGCGCTCGACCAAGTCATCGTGGGTGTACGACTCTTTGAGGTATTTGTACAACGTCCATTTGTGTTGCATGTCCACCTGACCGAGCTTCAAGTTCTCGGTGCTGATCAGGTAGGCCTTGTCGTAGTGTGCGTGATGAGACGCGAAGCCGCCGTAGCCTGCGACCAATCTCAAAAACTCACGCTTGAGGTTCCAGGGCTCGTCGGGATTCGCCACCTTGTATTCGTACTTGCCCTGCTCTCTATGTTTGAGCAGGTTTTCGATGGCCACCACGCCTAGCTTAGGCTCGGTGATCAGGGGAATCGCGTTCTCGATACACAAGGTTCGGATCAGGTTGCAGTCGCTGGACTCGTCGTAGTCGTGGTCGCCGGTGAGCACGTTGATCACCAAGTCGAACCGGTTCTGCTCGAGGTAGCTGTGTATGTTGGGCGACTCGCGGTCGGCGATCTTGTGGATGATTTGGTTTTCCACGTCGCGGTCGTTGAGAAAGCGGCTGGTTCCCGGGGTGGCGAACAACGTGAAGTCCTGCTCGGCGAGCTTCTTGAGAACCGGGAAGAGCAGTTCTTTATGCACCGCACCACCGGCGCTGATCAACACATTTTTCTTGGTCTTGCGGCCTACCATTTTTAGATTGAAGGCCAGCATTTCCAGTGAGTCTACGCCGCTCATGACCACCCCCAAGGTGTGTAGTGGAGGAGGAATATGCACTAGCGAGCGCCGGTACCACCTAGATTCTGAGCGAAGGCCCACAACCCAGGGTTTAGGCGGATCCCCGATACGTCAGGAGTTTGTAGCCAACATCGCGCGGAGGGCGACGACTTGTTTGTCGATCTCGATGCTGGAGGTGCCACCTAGGCTGGTGCGACGCTCGGCCGCGGCGCGTGGATTCAGATCGTCGAGGACATCGGCGCCCAACTGTGGGTGGAACTGGGCGAGTTGATCTGCGGTGAGTGCGCGGAAGTCGGTGCCCTTGCCCTCGCACCAACCGACGATGCTGCCGGACACGTGGTGTGCCTCGCGGAAGGGCACACCCTTGGTGGCGAGGTAGTCGGCGATTTCGGTAGCGAGCAGGAAGTCGTAGCGAAGTTCCTCTTCGTAGCGATCCGCGTGCACCGTGAGTGTCTTCCACATGCCCGCAGTAATTCGAGCGCAGGCGATTGTGGTGTCGATGGCGTCGAAGAGCGCCTCGCGGTCCTCTTGAAGGTCCCGGTTGTAGGCCATGGGC
>JAACDH010000203.1 GCA_009936995.1 Rhodobacterales bacterium | reverse complement strand
TCGTCGACGGAGACACCGAATCCCTGCTCACCGCCAACCGCGCCGGGTTTATAGCCGCCAAGGCCGTAGCCGCACGCTTCGCCACCGACGGCGGCGCCTTTGTCACTGTCCAAGACACCGACGGCGACTTTGGCCTGTCCGGCTCGCAGCGCGCATGGGTCGGCGGACTCGCCGGGCTCACCAAGACGGCCGCCCAAGAATGGCCCAAGGCATCCCTAAAGGCCATCGACCTCCAACGCGGTCGTCGCGGCGCCAAGAAGCTCGCCATCGCCATCGCCGATGAGCTGCTCACCGGTGGCCCAGAAATCGAAGTCGGTCTCAAGAAGGACGGCAGTCGCATCTCGCTGCGCTCGGTCGCGATCGAGGCCAAAGGCAACGCTCCGGCCGTCAATAAAGACAGCGTCATCGTGGCATCTGGCGGCGCACGCGGCGTCACCGCGGCTACCCTCATCGCCCTCGCCGCCGACACCGGCGCCAAGTTCGCCCTGCTGGGACGCACTCCGTTGGTCGACGAGCCCGCTGCTTGCTCCGACGCCAACACCGACGCCGAGCTGAAGAAGGTTCTCCTCGGTGAAGGTCGCCGCACCGGTACCATGCCCAAGCCCGCCGAACTCGGACGTCAGGTTCGACAAATCCTCGCCAACCGCGAGATCCGCGCCACCCTGTCGGCCATCGAAGCCAACGGCGGTACAGCCCAGTACCTGTCCGTCGACGTGAACAATGTCGAGGCGGTCAGCACTGCACTCGACGGCGTTCGCAAGGGGTGGGGCCCCATCACTGGCTTGGTGCACGCAGCCGGCGTTCTCGCCGACAAGCTCATCGCCGAGAAGACCGTCGATCAGTTCGACTTCGTCTTCAACACCAAGGTGGGTGGTCTGCAGGCCCTGCTGATGGCCACCGCCAACGATCCCCTCACGGTGCTCTGCACCTTCTCCTCGGTCGCCGCCCGCTGTGGCAATCAAGGACAGTGCGACTACGCCATGGCCAACGAGCTCCTCAACAAGGTCGCTAGCCTCGAAGCCGGTCGCCGCAACCTAAAGGCCAAGAGCCTCGGCTGGGGTCCCTGGGAAGGCGGCATGGTTACGCCCGCCCTAAAGGCCCACTTCGAGAGCCTCGGTGTTCCGCTGATCCCCCTCGACGTCGGCGCCAAGATGCTGGTCGATGGGTTCCGCGATGACGGCGGTGCCGTCGAGCTCGTCCTCGGTGGCGAGCCCAAGATGGAAGCCCTAGCGCTTGCATCCACGGGTCGCTCCCTCACCATGGCCATCCGCGTCGCCGAGAGCAGCCACGGCTACCTCAACGACCACGCCATCGCTGGCGTGCCCGTCGTGCCCGTCGTCCTCGCCGTCGAGTGGTTCGCCCGCATCGCCCGCGCCTGCCGCCCAGAACTCTCCTTGGCCTCCATCGACGACGTCCGCGTTCTCCGGGGCATCAAGCTGGCCAACTTCAAGGGCGCTGGCGACTGGTTCGACATCTCGGCCACCGAGACCGACAAGGGCCTCGAGCTCGAGCTGAACGGTGCCGACGGCGCCTTCCACTACCGAGCCATCGCCAAGATGACCGAGACTCAAGTGCGGCACACCAACAGCGTGCCCATGCCCAACTTAGGCTCCTGGAAAGACACTGTATACGACGGCCATGTGCTCTTCCACGGCGACAACTTCCAGGTCATTGAGGTAGTCGAGGGTATCTCCGACGAAGGTCTGGCCGCAACCCTGCAGTCCACACCGGACGCCGGGTGGTCGAACGAGCCCTGGCACACCGACCCCGCCGCCCTCGACGGTGGCCTACAGATGGCCCTGCTGTGGAGCAAGCGCACCCTCGGCGGCGCATCCCTGCCCATGTCTGTCGGCCAGCTGCGCGCTTACACCGACCGACCGCCGACGGGTTCGGTCAGCGCTATCCTCACCGGAACGGTCAAAGGTCGCGATCGAGCCGTGTCCAACATCGTGTTCAGGGATGAAGAAGGCACCGTGGTAGCAGAGCTCCGCGATATCGTGACCGTGCTCCGCCCCGGCGAGCCGGCACTCGCCTAAAGCGTCCAACTTCTAGACAACGGAGCCGCTTATGGCGCGCACCTCACAGAACGATGTCGCGACTTTCGCGCCCATCGCCATCGTCGGGCAGAGCTGTGTACTACCCGGCGCTCATTCTCCAGAAGCCCTCTGGGAGATCGCTCTCGGTGGTGTCGACCAGGTGACGTCCGCGCCTTTGGGACGGTGGGGACTGTCCGACGAGCACGCGCTCACAGACGATACCGCTCACGCCGAAGACCGCGCTTGGTCCTCAGCAGGCGGCTACGTCACGGGCTTCGAGGACCTGCTCGCCAAGACGCTGAAGAACGACCCCTTCGAGCTTCCCAACGACCAAGTTCTGGCCCTCGATCCGTTATTTCAGTGGGTGCTGTACACCGGTCGTCAAGCCCTGCGCGACGCCAAATACAGCGGCTCTCTCGACAAGGTAGGCGCCGTTTTTGGCAACCTGGGCTTCCCCAGCGCCGCCATGTCCCGCTTCGCCGAAACCACTTGGCTCGGTAGCGACGCGGCTACAGCCGGTATCCCCGTTCAAGACGCCACCAATCGGTACATGTCGGGCCTGCCCGCACACCTGTTGGCCAAGACACTCGGACTGGGTGCAGGTGCCCTCGCCCTCGACGCTGCCTGCGCGTCGTCCCTGTACGCCATCAAGTTGGCCTGTGACCGCCTCCACGATGGCGACGCCGACCTCATGCTCGCGGGCGCCGTCTGCAGCTCCGATAGCTTGTTCATCCACGTCGGGTTCTGCGCGCTGAACGCCATGAGCAAGACCGGTCAAAGCCGCCCCTTCCATGCCGACGCCGATGGCTTGGTCCCGGGTGAAGGCGCCGCCATGGTCGCGCTCAAGCGACTCGAAGATGCCGAACGCGATGGCGACGAAATCCTCGGGGTGATCCGCGGTGTCGGACTGTCCAACGACGGCCGCGGCCGCGGGCTGCTCGCGCCATCCGCCAGTGGCCAAGTTCGCGCCATGGAGCGAGCGTACGCCGAATCCGGCATCAGCCCGAACGACGTCTCCTTCGTTGAGTGCCACGCCACTGGAACCACGGTCGGTGACGCCACCGAACTCGAGTCTATGGCCACCGTATTCGGCGATCGGCCCGAGCTACCCATCGGCTCCCTGAAGGGCAACCTGGGTCACCTGATCACCACCGCCGGCGCAGCGGGTCTGATCAAGGTGCTCGCCGCCATGAAACACGGTGTTCGACCGCCCAGTATTAACGCCGACAAGCCCAACCCCGCGCTCAAAGGCACCTGTTTTCGTCCCGTGCTCAAGCAAGAGCCCTGGAATGTTCCAGGCACGCGCATCGCCGCGGTCAGTGCCTTCGGGTTCGGTGGAAACAACGCCCACTTGTTGGTCGAGTCTTACGAGGGGCCGACAGGCTTAAGTGTGGCCCCTACCGCCGTGGACGCCGACCTGGTCATCGTCGGTATGGGCGTGCGCGCCGCAACGGCTGCGACGACCGGACAGTTCAAGTCGGCCCTGTTCGCGGGCAAGAGCTTACTCACCGACGGCGAGGGCCGCTCCGGCGACATCAGCCTCCCCCTCAAGGGACTGCGCTTCCCGCCCAACGACCTCAAGCAGACGCTTCCCCAGCAGATCGCGCTCTTGGGAGCTGCCCTCGAGGCCGTCGACCAGGCGCCCACATTGTCCACCGACCGCACCGGCGTGTTCATCGGTTGCCAATCCGACCCCGAAGTGTGTCGCTACGGCGCCCGCTGGCGCGTCCGGGACTGGGCGGCCAAGCTCGCCGAGGCCAAGAACCTACCCGTCGACCCGACCTGGGTCAGCGCCGCCATGGATGCCGTGGTTCCCGTGCTTAAATCGGCCGGTGTCGTCGGCAATATGCCCAACATCCCAGCCAACCGCATCAGCAGTCAGTTCGACTTCGGTGGCCCCGGGTTTACGATGTCGAGCGAAGAGCTGTCTGGACTGTCCGCCCTGCGAGTGGCCAGTCGGATGTTGCGCGCCGGAGACATCGACGCCGCCTTGGTCGGGGCGGTCGACCTCTGCTGTGAGCCGGTACACAAGGCCGCTATTGGCATGCTGCCCAGTAATCGCCAAACGCCAGGCGACGCCGCAGTCGTCCTCATCCTAAAGCGCCTTGAAGACGCTAAGCGCGACGGTGATGCCGTCATCGCCGTGCTGCCTAGTCGCTCAAAGATGGCCACCTACCGCCTGGGGACCCAAGGTACGCATCTCGCCGCCTTGTTCGGCCACGCCCACGCCGCATCCTCGCTGTTGCACGTCGCTGCAGCGGCGCTCTCGGTTCGCGACGGTGTAAAACCCTCGGTCCGCGGCCCCGCCTCTGACTGGAACCAAGAAACGCGGACGGTCCGCGTGGAGTTCGACGCAATGCTCGGCGCCACCGCCAGCGTTCTCGTCACCAACGCGCCCGCTGATCTCCCGCTTCAAACTGATGATCACATGAACGCCCCTGCTAGCGCCGTGCTGACCTTCCCCGCGCATCCTCGCTCGGTGCGCCTCCCGGAGCTGACCATGCCCGAGCCCACGTACACCAACGCAGTGGTCATGCCGACCCCTCCAACTCTTCCCAGCGCGCTTATCGATCCGCCCGCCGCCCTCGCTGGCGCAACCGGCTTTGAGCGCGAACACTTCCACACCTCGACGCAGAGCACCTCAATGCCTACGACGCCGAACTTCACCCAAGACATGGCCTCGTTGCCGGCCACCACGCCGCTCACGCAGTCCATGGCGCCAATTCCGGCAACGTTGCCCCCCGTGCCGGACTTCGCCCCAGCTCCGCCGGTGGCGATCCCGACGCCCGCCATGGTGCCTCCTACGAGGGTAGCGGTGCCTGGCGCCGTACCCGCCAGCGGTAATCCCATCGCCGCCATGCAGGCCCATTTGGCCGAAGTCCACGCGGCCTTCTTGGCCCAACAAGCCATGGTTCACCACAAGTTCCTGGCCACCCGTCAGAACGCCGTGATGCAGCTACTCACCCACCGTGCGGGCGCCCAACAACCTCCCGCGGTGCCGACTATGCCAACGATGCCGGTACCACCAGCACCGGCGCATCAGGCCAAGGCTCCCGTGGTGATGCCCCTGGTTCCTCCGTCGACCATCACCTTGCCGCCGCCGGAGAAGAAGCCGCTACCGCCCCTGCCGCCACGTGTCTCCGCGAAGCCCGTTGTCGCCAAGACCCCTGTGAAGGCCGCACCGAACGCTAAGGCGCCGCCCAAGAAGGGCGACGCGATCGACATGCCCACGTTGGTGCTTACGCCACCCGCGCACGAGTTGCCGGGCCCCAAGTACGACCGCGCCCAGCTCGAGATCCTCGCCGGCGACAAGATCTCCAAGGTCTTCCCCGAGATGTTCAAGGTTCAAGACGACTTCCGTCGCCAAGTACGCATGCCCGAGCCGCCGCTGCTGCTCGCCGACCGAGTCACCGGAATCGACGCCGTGCCCGGCTCCATGACCAAGGGCACACTATGGTCCGAGACCGACATCACCCACGACGCCTGGTACATCCATCAGGGTCACTGTCCTCCCGGAATTATGATTGAAGCGGGTCAAGCCGATCTGCTCCTCATCTCCTGGTTGGGAGCCGACTTCGCCAACAAGGGCGAGCGCGTCTACCGACTCCTCGGCTGCGATCTGACGTACCACGGAGGTCTCCCCGCCGCGGGCGAGACCATGCAGTACGAAATCCACGTCGACGGCCACGCCAACCAGGGCGACACCCGCATCTTCTTCTTCCACTCCGATGGTCGCTCTTCGGACGGCAAGATGCGTCTGGCGGTCCGAGAGGGCCAAGCCGGATTCTTCACGGACGAAGAACTCGCAAACAGCGGCGGTATCCTCTGGTCACCCGAAGATGCCGAGATCTGCGACAACCCACGTCTGGCCGATCCCATGGTCGATGCGGTGCCTGCCAGCTACACCAGTAAGCAGATTGCCGCCTTCTCCAACGGCAAGGCGTTTGACTGCTTCGGCGCGGGCTACGAGCTTCTACAGACCCACGTTCGCACACCGCGTATCAGCGTTGATCCATACCTGTACTTCGACACGATCGAAGAGCTGAACACCGACGGCGGCCCCTGGAAACGCGGCTACCTGAAGGCCACCCAGAACATCACACCGCACACCTGGTTCTTCGACGGGCACTTCAAGGACGACCCGTGCATGCCGGGCACCCTGATGTTCGACGGCTGTCTCCAAGCACTCTCGTTCTACATGGCGGCCATGGGCTACACCATGAAGAAGGATGGTTGGCGCTTTGAGCCCGTCCCCGACACGGCGTACTCGCTGCTCTGTCGCGGCCAAGTCACGCCCACGAACAAAAAGGTCACCTACGAGATCTTCATCGAAGAGCGCGTGGTCGAAGGCAACAAGATCGAGATCTGGGCCGACTTCCTGTGCACTGTCGACGGCCTCAAGGCCTTCTGGGCCAAGCGCGTAGGCATGCAACTCACCTACGATTACCCCCTGTCCGACCGCCCCGAGCTGCTCGCCGGCTACAAAGACCCCGTACCCGTGGCCACCAAAGGCGGCTTCGAATACGGCTACCCCTCCCTGATGGCCTGTGCCTGGGGCAAGCCCTCCGAGGCGTTCGGTCCGTTCTACTCGCCCTTCGACGGCGGTCGTCACTGCGCCCGTCTACCCGGACCGCCCTACCACTTCATGACCCGGCTCACGAAGATCAGCTCCGATCCGGGCGCCATGGACGCCAAGACCGAGATCGAGCTCGAGTACGACATTCCCGAGGACGCCTGGTACTTCGACAAGAACGGCAACCGCACCATGCCGTTCGCCGTCCTCCTAGAGGCCGCCCTTCAGCCCTGCGGCTGGATCGCTTGTTACATCGGTTCCGCGCTCACTACCGACCAAGATCTGTACTTCCGGAACTTGGACGGCACCGGCAACCTCACCGGCGAGATCTGGCCCGACACCGGAACCCTCACCACCAAGGCCCGCTGTAAGAGCGTGGCCCATGCCGGCGGCATGATCATCGAGAGCTTCGACGTGGAGTGCTACGTCGGCGACGTCTGCGTATACACCATGGACACCGTGTTCGGCTTCTTCCCCACGGCTGCTCTGGCCAACCAGCTGGGTATGCCGCCCAAACAAGAGGAGCGCGATTCGTTACTGCTGCCTTGCGACTTCTTGGTCGACCTCACGGTCCGCCCCGAGAAATACTGTGGCGGCGCCTGTCGTCTGCCCGACCCCATGCTGTTGATGCTCGATCGCGTGGTCGGCTTCTGGCCCGAGGGCGGCGCCAAGGGCATCGGCCGCTTGGTCTCCGAGAAAGACGTGAACCCCGACGAGTGGTTCTTCAAGGCCCACTTCTTCACCGACCCCGTCCAGCCCGGGTCCCTGGGCATCGAGGCGATGATTCAGTTGCTGCAGTTCTACATGCTCCACGAGGGCATGGACGACGGCATGAAGAATCCCCGGTTCGAGCCTCTTGCGCTCGGCAAGCCCATGACCTGGAAGTACCGCGGACAAGTAGTGCCCAAGAACAAGGTCATCCGCTGCGAGATCGACATCACTGAGATCGGCGAGGACGAGGACGGTCGCTACGCCATCTGCGACTCCTACTTGTGGGTCGATGACCTGCGCATCTACCAAGCCAAGAATCTCGGCATGCGCATCACCGATGGCCCCAATCCGAAGGGAGGAAGCAAGACCCTCGACCCAAAAGCCGATAGCTGGCTCGACGACCACTGTCCCACGTGGACTGTGGCGGCGTTGCCAGCGATGTCTATGGCCGACCAGCTCGCGGAAGCGGCACTTGGCGGAACCCGTGGCAAAGACGTCATTGGACTGCGCAAAGTGCAGGTCAAGCGCTGGATGCCCATCGACGGTCCTACCCTGATCCGCAACGCGTCCACAGGTGACGGCGACGAACGACAGGCGACCTTGGCGCTTTGGCGTGAGGCCCGCGACGAGAAGCTCTCTCGCTATGAGCCCGCCTGCGAAGGCACGGTTCTGCTTGGTGAGAGCTACCCGAAGGCTCCCAAAGCCTGGGCCAAGCTGAAGGGAGGCAAGAAGCAAGACAACCCTTACCAGACCGGCGCGCTGTTCCACGGGCCGGCGTTCCAGTATCTCACTTCGCTGCAGACGAGCGGCAAGGGTTCTTCCGCTATTCTTGACTGCGGTGCCGGCTCGGTACCCCACGGCGTGCTCAATCAGGGCGTACTCGACGCGCTCACCCACGGCATCCCGCACGACAGCCTAGACCAGTGGTCCGAGAAGATCGGCGACGATCTGGCTGCCTATCCATGGCTCATCGAGCGCCTCGACCTCTATGCACCGCTCCCCACCTCCGGAGAACTCCGCGTGGAAGCCCGCTACGATGGCTTCGCAGCGGATCGCCAGCCGCGAATCAAACTGCAGGCGGTGGCTGGAGAGCAGGTCATCTGCGAACTGGATTTAGTCGAAATACTGCTTCCGAAAGGCCCTATCGGCGAGGCCAATCGCAGCCGTCGACTTGATTTTCTGCGCGACCGCAAGCCCGCCAATGGACTGGGGCTGTCCACCACAAAAGACGGAGACACCCACGTCGATTTAGCCACCATCAAAGGCAGTGATTGGCTTCCGGGTACGGTCAAAGCACTGTACAACACCGACGAGAGCGATCTGGTCACTCAGATCGCCGTCAAGGACCATGTTGCCCGCCTCGCCGATGTGCATCCGGGAACCGTCCGCCTGTTAGACGGCGGCGCCATCTCCGACGCGCTTCCCCTCACCTTGTTTCCGCTGGCCATCAGCATCGACGACGACGGTGTCGCCGTCCGCAGCGCCGGTGACGAGGTCCTCAGCACCCAAGAAACTGCCGCCTACTGGGACCAGTGGTTCCAGGCAGGTCGCTGGCCGGTCGAAGACATCTACTACGGCCTCATTCGACGGTTTATGAACCGCGTCCATGTGGTCGACCCCGAGGCCCATAAGGCCATCTACGGTCGTAGCTGTCTGTACCTGGGTAACCACCAAGTTGCGGTCGAGTCCCTTCTAGCCTCGATCATCGGCTCCTATGTCCACGGCGTGAATACCGTCACCGTCGCCAAGACCGAACACCGAACGACCTGGATGGGCGAGCTCATCCGCCTGTGCTTCGATTACCCCGGAATCCGCGATCCCGAGGTGATCACCTTTTTCGATCGTACCGATCGCCGCAGCTTGTTTGGCATCATCAAGACGCTTGGCAACGAGATGGTCAGCCCCGGAAAGTCGGTGTTGGTCCACGTCGAGGGCACGCGGTCGCTCTCCTGTGGCTCACCGGTCCAGAAACTGGGAAGCGCCTTCCTCGATATGGCTATGAGCGCCGACGCCCCCGTCGTGCCCATCCGCTTCGTCGGAGCATTACCCACCGACGATCTAGACGCCCGAATCGAGTACCCGCTGAACATGGGCCAACAGGACCTCTGGCTTGGCGCGCCCATTCTCCCAGAGACCTTGGCCGCCCTGCCGCTCCGCGAGCGCAAGCAATACGTCCTCGACGCCATCAACAATCTGGGACCCAAGCTCGCCGATGAGAGGCCCTTTCCCGGTGATGCCGCGTTCGAAGCCCGCGCCCATGCGTGGATGAAGCAGACAGGCGCCACCCATGAGCATGCCACCCTGTACTGCGTCCTACAAGATCTCGAGAATCCAAGTCCACCGACCCAGAAGCTCCTCGCCGGTGCTGCTTCCGGGACGTTACTCCTGAACAATAACCCTGAAGATACCTGGCTAGGCAAGCTCGCCGAACGCCTCTTCGGCGACCATGGGCCAAAGATCGTCACGAACTAGCTTGAACCAGCACTTACTTGGGCCGATTAAGCCCATAGGGGATGTCGATGGGCTGGTTCGATTTTTCTAAAAATAGCGGCGACTCCGCAAAAAAAGAAGACGATGTCACGCTAAAGGCGCTGGTCTTCCTGTTGACCAGCTGGATTGAGACGGTGCCCAAGAAGCGGCGACCTCGTGTACAAAAGCTCCTCGACCGCATCCAGCGACCGCCGCTTCCCACCGGACTGCTTCGCGAGCTTGAATCCGTATGGAAGGACCTCCGTCCCCGAGAAACTCGCAATCGCGAGCAGGCCCGCGCCTTGGCCGACCTGGCACGAAACATGGTCGGCGCCATGAGGATCACGTCGTTATTCGACACCGAGCTCCAGAACCGCATCGACAAGCTCTCGGACGCCATCCCCCCCGAGGTGGGCGTCGGAGATGTGCGGAAGATCAATCGTGAGGTGATTACGCTACGCCGAGCGGCCATCCCCGCCCGAGAGCGAACACGAGAAGAGCGGGAGCAGATGTCCGGTTTGGTCCGCGACCTGAGCATCGAACTCAACAACTCCGTGAACACGTCTGCGACGATCAACGCCGGCGTGTCCGACCTGGTCAAAGCACTAGACGGAGAGGTGGCCCCCGACGCCATGCAACAAGTTCGGTCCTCCCTCCTGTCCAAGGTTCGCGTGCTCGCCAACGACGTAAGCGACCTTCGGAAAGAGCTGAAACGAGCTCACGGACGGTCGGATAGCCTGGCCGGGTTGGTCGCCGAGCAGGCCAAGTTGCTCGTCGATGTACGCGCCCTGGCCGCTTTAGATAGCCTGACTCAGCTCTGTCACCGAGGAACCTTCGAAAAGGCTATCGAAGAGCGAATGCTGCACGCGAATCGTACGGGCACTCCGTGCGGCCTGCTGCTGCTCGACATCGACTACTTCAAGAAGGTCAACGACACCCACGGCCACCCCATGGGCGACAAGGTGTTAGTCGCCGTCGCTGCGTGCGTCACCGCGCAAGTGCGCGACGGCGACTTGGTCGCCCGCGTTGGCGGCGAAGAGTTTGCCGTAATCCTACCCGGCGCCCGAAGAAACGTCGTAGATTCTGTCGCCGAACGAATCCGCGAAGCTGTTTCTGGCCTAACATTTGACCTAACGAACGGAAAGCAGTTCGCAATTACTGTTTCACTCGGCGCCACCTTACGCCGAGAAGATGACACGAGCAAGGCAATGTACGGCCGCTGCGATAAAGCTTTGTATCAGGCGAAGACCTCCGGTCGGAACCGCTCCATCCATGAAGAGTGAACCTCATAAGATGTCCCTTGATCACCCGACGCAAAACGCAACGCCCGGCCAGAACCGCCGTCGCCAAAGTCGTAGCATCACGTCTGTCATGGTCTCAGTTCAGCTGCGCGATCCTCAAGATCACCAGTTGATGGACCCCCAAGGGTGGAGCCAAATTCAACAGCGGGTCACCGAAATCGCAGACGCGCTCTTGCCTGGGCATGTTGTTCAGAGAAATACGGACTGCGTCGGCGATTCACTTCAGCTCCGTTTCACCGACGTGAACAAGGCCCTCCGCTGGTCCATCGCCATTCAAGCGCACCTACTAAGGTCTGAAATGCCCGACCCCTGAGGTAAGGCGCAATGCGCCATCGGTATTGAGATCGGGCCACATCCGGTCGGCGACCGCTGGGACACCCCAGGTGCGGATATCGCATTTGCGCTCTGCCGCGCCGCTGCCACCGGTGGCATCCTCGCTGGCCACGACGCCTGGTCAGCCGCCCTACGAATGTTACCTGGCGGGCTCCTTCACAGCGAGGACCTGGGTCCCTGCCGATTCCCCGGTATAGAAGGTGCGACGCGCGCATGGGCCTTGTACGCGGTCGACGCTCCGGCGCCACAAGGGCCCATCCAGATCGTTCCGCCCAACACCAATCTAACGGCCGAACCGCCCGAATTCTTTGGCCGAAACGAAGAGATCGAAGACATCGACCTCCTGTTCCGTTCGGGCGCCGCCGTCGTGTGGCTGGTCGGCCCCGGAGGAATCGGAAAGTCTAGACTCTCCCAACGGTATGCGGCCCTTCATCTCCATGAATACGCCGCAGAGGGTGGCGCCTGGATCGTCTACCTAAACCAGACTAAAACCGCTAGGGCCATGATCGCCCTGCTCGCAGAGGTCCTGGACGTATCCCTGGTCGTGCTGCCCAATGCCGAAGACCAGTTGTGCCGCGCCCTGGACGAGCGCGGACGGATGTTGATCATTCTCGACGCCCCCTCATCCGAGCTGCTCGATCTGCCCGATCTGCTGAAGCGGTGGAGTAAAAAGGCACCTCGCGCTCGGTTCCTGGTGAACTCCAACAATCGCCGAGACGGCATCCACGAATACGAGGTAGGCCCGTTAGACACCGACTCCGCCGCCCAGTTCTTCGCCCGTTGTGCATCCCGTACTCGTTCCGACTTCTCACTCGAAAATGAGGAAGAAGGTGTACTTCAAGTGGTCGAGCGCGTCGACCGTATGCCACTGGCTATCGAACTCGCAGCCGCCTGGGTCGATCTCCTTTCTCCAGAGCAGCTCCTTGAACGGCTTGTCGAAGATCTCGACGTACTCAGCCAAAATCCAAGCAAGCCCGACCATACACTGTCCGCCGTCATGGAGACCACTTGGAAACAACTCGACCGCTGGCAGCAGCTCGCCATGGAACAAATCAGCGCCTTCCGCGGGGGATTCACCTTGGAGGCGCTCGACGCAGTGCTGACGTTTCCCGTACACTACGAGACACCGACAACAGTGCAGATCCTGACCGGTCTACGTCGGAAATCTCTGATCCAACTCTACGAGCCCGAAGGACAGCCCGGCCTGCTTCGGTTTAGAACCAACGCGCTCATCCAAGACTTCGCTATGCAGCGCTTACGCCGAAGTGGCCGCCACGCCGCCGCCTATCGCCGGCACACCGACTGGGCACTTACGCTCGGTTCCAAGCTCTCCGATGGTGCTGCAAGAGGAGACCGACATTCTCTCGCAGCCCTCGCGGTCGAGCGAAAGAACCTCACCGTGCTGTGTGACCGATTACGCGCCCATGGCGGAACTTCAATGGTTCGAGCGCTGCTCACCCTGCAGCCGCTCTACGCCATCCGCGGCCCCTGGGTCACCTGGCAGAGCCTGGCCGAGGAGGCCGTCAGCCACTCCATTCGAGCCCCGTTGCAGGTTCGCGTGTTATCGCACCAGGCCTTAGCCGAAGCGCTCTTGGCCCGCGGACGTCCAGAACAAGCCCTGGTAACTCTGGACCAATCCGTCGAGGAGCTACAGCGACTGGGTCGCCGGATTCCAAAGCTTGAAGCCCCGCTTCACAACCAGATTGGCCAAGCGCGTCTGGCTCTTGG
>JAACDH010000202.1 GCA_009936995.1 Rhodobacterales bacterium | reverse complement strand
TGCAGCCTACTGTTCGCCGATCTTCCCGGACAAGAGGCCCTCGCGGAGCTCGGGGATGGCACCTACTTGCTCCGCGTAGATAGCGCCGTTTTCGGCCAACCTCTAGGCAACAACCAGATTACGCTTCAACGCGTGGTGGTGGGCCACGCCGATGTGGACGGCGACGGTGCCGATCATCAAACCGAGGTCGCCTGGGGCACCGACCCCTACGATGTGGATACAGATGACGGTGGGGTCACCGACGACCTTGAAGTCTCCTTGGGACTCGATCCACTCGACCCGTCCGATGACGCCTTGGCCGATCAGGATGGCGACGGACTGACCGACATCGATGAGGTGACGGCTGGCACCGACGCAGGGAACCCAGACTCGGATGGGGATGGGCTCGATGACGGCACTGAGGTGCATGGATGGATCGATCCGGTCTCGTCAACCCACCACGATAGCGACCCCTTGATGGTCGACACCGATGGCGATGGGCTTGATGATGCGTCCGAGCGACTTCAGCACACCAATCCCCGGGCAGTCGATACGGACTTGGACGGGCTCTCCGACGGCGATGAGGTATGGGTTCACGGCTCGAATCCGCTTGACGCGGACAGCGACCAAGACCAACTTGCAGACGCATTGGAGGTCACCACCTATGGGACCGACCCCGGAAACGCTGATTCAGACGGGGACGGCCTACAGGATGGCGCGGAGGTCGACGTGTACGGCACCGACCCCCTCGCTGCCGACACCGACGCTGACGGTCTCTCTGATGGCGCGGAGGTCCTCACGACGTTCACCGACCCAACCGCAGTCGACTCCGATGCGGATGGCCTATGGGACGGGGACGAGGTGCTCGTTCACGGCACTGATCCGATGACGGCAGACACCGATGGCGACGGGCTGGATGATTTGGCGGAGATCGCCACGCTGGCAACGGACCCGACGAATGCCGACACCGACGGCGACGATCGACCCGACGGTGACGAGCTGAATGGAAGTCCACCCACCGACCCATTAGACCGCGACACCGACGACGATGGACTTGCAGATGGGTACGAGTTGACCTTGGTGACGGATCCAACCCTTTCCGACACCGACGGCGACTTGCTCGACGACGGCGATGAGGTCCTCTTGTACCAAACGGACCCACTGAACCCAGACACAGACGCTGGCGGCGTGGACGACGGAACTGAGGTCGGTCAAGGCGGCGATCCGTTGGATCCAGCAGACGACCAGGAGGCCGATTGCGACGACGGCGTCGACAACGACTACGATGGTCTTCTGGATTGCGCCGACCCAGATTGCGCGGCGATTGGACCGGTTTGGTTCGAAGACTTTGACGAGGATGGTTTCGGCAACGCCGACGTCACCCGAGAGTCCTGCGAGCGCCCGGTTGGCTATGTCGACAACGATCTGGACTGTTTGGACGACAATGCCGCCGCGAATCCCGTTGCCCCTGAGGTGTGCGACGGGGTCGATAACGACTGTGATGGCGGCACGGATGACTGGGACCCACAAGGAAGCACCGATGGCAGCTGGCACCGAGACAGCGACCTAGATGGCTACGGAATGGCCGGCGGCGACCGGTATTGCCTGCGGCCCGACCTCAACTCCGATGGGGGCCCCGACCTGGACTGGGCGGAGAACTCCGACGATTGCGACGACCTGCGCGCGCTGATCAACCCGGCTGCAGTTGAGATCGCCGGAGATGGTGCGGACAACGACTGCGATGGCTTCGACGACCTGCAGACTTGCGTGCCGAGTGGTGTCGTTGACCCAGGTGTTCTTGGGAGCCTTGGTTGCGACCCGCTCGAACACGTGAACTTCGGGCCCTGGATCGTCGACGTCTACGAGGTGGAGGTCATCAGCGGGGGGTGCGTAGAGGTGCTCGTCGACAACAACGTCGTGGGAGCCGCAGACTTGTGGGCCTACGTGGTGGACGAGAATGGGTTGTCGCATCACGGTTTGGAGGCGGACTACAGTGAGCTGAGTGGTGAGGGCACCTGCAGCGTCCTTCCGTGGAATGGCCTCGACGAGTGCCCATACGCGGGGGTCCAGCCCGTGTCCTCTGGGATGATGACCATCTGGGTCGGACAGCGCGAGATGTCGGGCCCGACCTACGGCTGCTTGCCTGCGAACTACACGCTTCATGTTCAGGTGGATGGCAAGAACGCCGTGCCCACCCTCGTCGGTGACGACGTCTTGGAATCAGTCGACGGGGTCGTTCTTCCCTGACGAACATCCCCAGCTGGACGGTCCCTGGCGAATTACAGGAGGCGGTACCCGATCAGCGCTTCTGCGCGTTGGGGGGCTCTGTGTCGTGAGCGGAAGCAGGTTCCCGAGGTGCATTCGTGGTGGAAGAACGCGTTCTCGGCGGAGAGGAAACGGGTCAAGAAAAGGGTTCCTTGGGTGCAGCCGGGCCCAAAACGTCAAGAGCAGTCCCGGACCCCAACCACTCCTTCGAGTCGGCGCCTGGGAATCACCCCTCTCCGTCGCGAGCATGGCGTTTGGAGGACAAGAAGCATTAGAGCATCTCCGAGGCCAGCATACAGGCTTTCGGTCGTTTCGGGTTGGTGTTCGGGGCTTGGGCGCCTCCGATGGTGAATCCGGTGACCACCGTCAAACAGCGACTGACGGAGGTCACCTTGGCGAAGTGCCAGGACGCGAGACGGCCATGGCCGCAAGACGGTGTGGAACCCCAGTGGTGCGCGCACCGCCCCCAGTTTCGAGGTGCTGACTCAAGCGTGAAGTGACGCTTCGGGGCGCACAGTTACGAGTTGCGCTGGGGTGCCACTTCAACTACCTGTGGCCCTTGCCCAACGTCAGTTGCTGCTGTCGACCACTCGCAAGCTCGCTGCCTGCGGCTCGCAGCAGAACCCGGCGTTCCGACAACACGAGACACGTGGTGGCTTGGAAAGAGGCGTTCTTACTCGTAGAGCAATGCCCTCCCCACCCGAAGCACGCTCTTCACCGATCTGTGCGCCGTCGCCATCGCCAATAGAGGTGGCATCGAAATTGCGCTTGTACCTCGGCCACTGGATAACCAGCGGCTGGTCCGACACCTACCTGGAACTTGCCCTAAACGCAAACGCCGTCGAGCAAGACCCGCAGCTCCAAGGCTACGTCGACCAGGCAGCCACTACCTGCGACACCCTCAACCTGTGGCTCGCGGCCGGCTCCCCCACGCGCGACGCCGGCGACCCGTCGCTTGGACTCGATCTTGACGGCAGCGCGACCGAGGTCCCCTAAGACGGCATCCACCAGGACAGCTACGGCGTTGACGGCGTTGAAGAAAACATCACGACCACCGGTTTCGGCACCGGCTCCAACGAAGGCAGCTGCTGCGCCTGTAGTCAAACCATCGGCACCCACCTCGGCTGGACGCCGCTGCTGTTGCCCAGGCTGGCGTTGCGTCGGCGTCGATCGTTGGCCAGTCGCCAGGGGGTGGGGCGAGCCATCGCCTCCGTCATCGGGCAGACCCAGCCTCATCGGGATAGACCGCCTCCATGCTGATCACCGACTCCCTCTCTCTCTACGAATTCTGCGACGAGCTGCGCGGTTCACCCTATATCACCGTCGACACCGAGTTCCTGCGAGAGCGAACGTACGACGCCCAGCTTTGCCTGGTCCAGGTGGGCTACGGCGACCACGCCGCCGCCATCGACCCCCTCGCCAAGGGCCTCGACCTTACCCCGCTGCGCGACCTGCTGCTCGACAAGTCCATCATCAAGGTGCTGCACGCCGCCAGCCAGGACATGGAGATCTTCCTCCGTGTTCTGGGCGAGCTGCCGTCACCGGTGTTCGACACCCAGATCGCCGCTGCGGTCTGCGACTTGGGCGAGCAACCCGGTTACGCCAAGCTGGTCCAAGCGCTGCTCGGCATCCAGATCGACAAGTCCTCCCAGGCCACCGACTGGTCCCTGCGTCCCCTCACCGACAAGCAGATTGACTACGCTATCGGCGACGTCACCCACCTGTGCAAAGTGTACGAGCTCCTGCTGGAACGACTCGAAGAGACCGGTCGAAGCAGCTGGATCCAGAGCGATATGGCGGCACTGCTCGACGAGACCAAGTACGTCACCAACCCCGAGACGGCCTACAAGCGCATCCGGATCCGCCGCCCCAAGCGCAAGCATCTCGCGGTCCTTCGCGAGTTGGCGGCCTGGCGTGAGCACACGGCGAAGCGTCGTAACTTGCCCCGTCCCTGGGTTATTCGTGACGAGGCGTTGGTAGAGATTGCCCAGAACCAGCCCGTTGACCAACGAGAACTGTCCCGGGTAAAGAAGCTCAAGGTCAGCAACTCCGACGGCGAAGACCTCCTCGACGCCGTGCAGCGCGGACTCGACTCCCCCGAAGAGGGGTGGCCCGAAGTCCCCAGCCGCGGCCCCGCCACGGGCAACGACTCTCTGGTCGCACTCCTGCAGGCCCTGCTCCGCCTCCGCTGCGAGAAGCACGGGGTCGCCATGAAGATGGTCGCCACTCGCGTCGATCTCGACCGCATCGCCACCGAGTCCAATCCCAAGATTCGAGTTCTGAAAGGCTGGCGACGAGAGATTTTCGGTGCCGACGCCCTCGCACTGCGGGACGGCAGGCTGGCGCTCACCGGGAACGGCGATGGGGTCACCGACCTGATCATCGGCGACGAAGCGTAGGCTGTAACGGTGGGCGGGACGCTCCGACGGAGTCCCATATCCACCGTCGGAGTCCTCATGATCTTGCTCTTCACCTGGCTCGTGGCCCTGGCCCCCGAGTAAGAGCTACCCACGCCTGTACCCGAACCGGTGCAGGTCGACGTCTTACCCGCCGCGCCCGAGCTGAACTACGGCTACTTCCTCTCCCAAGGGTCCGCCAAAGCCGACGTCACCGGCCAGCTCAAGGTGGTAGAGCCGTGGGCCACTTGGTCTCAGCCGGTTACAAGCCAGCTAAGGCGACCAAATCCGCATCCTCCTGCTCACCGGTTCGGCCGTCTAACGTCGCAGACAGGACCGTCGCCGCACACCTGACTAGGTCGCCCCAGACCGGTGGGCCTGAGGACGAAGCCGCCCCACGGCTTCCAGACGACCTCGAAGTTCGGCCGCGAGATCACTAGACAAAGCGGCCGCAGGAAGCTGCCAACTCCAGTTCTTGGGACCCACGGTTCCGGGCGTATTCATCCGCGCCTCGGAACCCAGCAACAGCAAATCTGGCATCTGGAAGACCGCCCAGCGCGCCGGTGACTCCAGGGCCTCGTCCATGGCCCGCCACACAGCCGAATCGGGGACATCGCCGAGAGAGCCCCGGATGGTGTCGTTGTCGTGGGTACCTGGGTACACCACCGCACACTCCCGATGCTCCATGCCGAACTGGGTCACGACCATACCGGGAAAACCAAGTTCGTCACGGAGCTTAAGGGTCTCGTCGTTCACATCGCCCAGATCTTCGACGATGAGTGGAAGTGGCCCCAATGCCTGGGTGAGGGCGTCGAACAGCCCGCGCCCGGGGCCCGGCTGCCAGGTGCCCCAGCTGGCGTCCTCAGCGTCTGCGGGAATGGACCAGTAGCGGCTGAAGCCGATGAAATGGTCGAGCCGCAGCACGTCGCAGTGGTCCAGTCCACGCCGAAGCCGCTCAATCCACCAGCGATAGCCGTCGGCGGCCATGGCCTCCCAGTTGAACACCGGGTTTCCCCACCATTGGCCGGATTCGGAGAAGTCGTCAGGCGGCGCGCCGGCGACACAGTCGCGGTTGAAGAGGCCGGGGTTCACCCAGGCGTCTACGCTGTCTCCGCCCACATAGATGGGTACATCGCCGATGATCTGCACCCCTCGAGAGGCCGCATACCTGCGAACCTTCGTCCACTGGGCCTCGAACTGTAGTAGCCGATATCGATGGGCCGATATGGGCTTGGACAAGCGCACCGCCACCGCGGCGAGGGCCTGTTCATCACGGTCTCGGAGACCTGCGGGCCACTGCCACCAGGCAGCACCTTGTTGATCGGCCTTAATACATGCGAACAACGAGGCGTCGTCTGCCCAAGGTGCGGGCTGCTCTACGTAGGCCACCTCGGTCCCGGATAATTCGGGGTTACCAGACAACGCCGACCAGCTGCTATACGGACAGTTGTACCCATCCGTAGGACCCAGGGGGAGCACTTGCCATAGACACATGCCCGCCGAAGCCAACCAGTCGATGAAGGCGATTGCGCCGTCCAAGTCGCCCAGCGCGCTCACGGGCAGCAACACCCCAGCCCGACGCGCGTGAGCCGGTATTTCCAAGTGTTTAGGTCGGTGCAGGTAGGCGTGCACGGTCTGGGCGAGGGTCTGCGGATGCTCAGTGGGGATGCGGGCGAGGTCGGCCAGAAAATGCGGGGCGAGGTCGATGCCCGTCTGCTCGCGAACCAGGCCGATAGCGCAGGCCGCGTGACGGAGGTTCTGCAGCGGCTCCACACCTGTGACGGTGTCGAAGAACCACGCACAGCTGGTGAACATGGCCAGCAGATGACGACGGGTCTCGTCATCGGCGTGAGGCAGGGCGTGAGCCCGCAGGTTGTTGAGAGCCTCACGGTATGGACCACGCCAGCGTAAGTCGGCGTCCTCACGGGTGGCGCAACCACAGGCAGAACGCCACCGTTCAATACCGTGAGCGCAGCTCCAACTCGAGTTCTCGATGATTCGAGTCTCTTTTGTAGGCGGGTTTTGCGCGAACCAGCTGGCGACATTCGTGAGCCGATCACCCAGCCGCTCTACCGCGTAAGCCAAGGCCATCTCGCCGAACGGATGGTGATGACCGTAACTCTCGCCGTCCGTGGCCACCAGCGCCAGCCCATCGCGGTCCGCCACGCGGGCCAGCTGATCGGCGAAGGCCCCGCCATCCTCCAGCCAGCCGCCGAACGCCACACCCGCCGAGACCTCTTGGCCGTACGGAATCACCGCGATCTTCGCCCCGGACGGCAGCGAAACCCAGTAGGCCTCGCCCGTGGGCGCCTCTACCTGTCGGGGCGCCAAGACCACAAAGCCCACGCCCAGCGCCGCACAGTCTTCGAGGGTGGGTGTGTCAACCGCCGCCTCGGGGAGCCAGATACCCTCGGTGGGACGTCCAAACACCCGCTCGAACACCGCCAGACCCATCTCGATCTCCAGCTTCCGGTCTTCGGGAGAACAGAGGGGCAGAATGGCGTGATGGAACGGCTGAGCGATGGCCGCACCATGCCCAAATTGACGAACGCTGTCGCGGTCGGCCTGCACAATCGCCTGCATCACCACCGGCCGGTTTGCCTCCAGCCAGGTGATCAGCGTGGGGCCGATGTCGAAGCTCAACGACGCGTAATTGTTGACCACCTTTCGGGTACGTCCCAACGGATCGAGCAGGCGAGCCGCCGCGTTTGGCGCGTAACACTCCGCGGCAATTCGGGTATTCCAGTCACGGAACGGCGCCGCCGAGGGCTGTGCGTCCCAGTCCCCCGTCCACGGATTCTCGCGGGTGGGCTGATAGAAGTGACCGTGGATACAGACTGCAGACATGGGGGGCTCACCGGGCGATGCCCCCTGTGTTTAACCGACGCTACTGGGTCAGGGGGCGCTGGGTCACCTCGACCCGGATGGTTTCTAACGGCCGGTTTGAGACCTCCTCCATGCACACAGTGGGCGGGTCTCCCGACTCGTCGTAACCAAGCTCGTGAACCGTGAACCTCACCCACGGTGGAGACGCGTCGTCTTCGTCGCCAGGATGAGCACTCGCCCCCCCGTCCGGCCACCGTCAATCACAGCTCAGAATCACCTTGCCCCGAACCGCCGCCCGGTCCATCAAATCATGGGCCTTTGCGACCTCGTCGAGGGGGACAACTGCGCCAATCACAGGCGCCAGCTCACCTCTCGCGGCCATGCCCAACAGGTGCTGCCAATCATCGCGACAGTGCGCTGGCGAGGTTCCCTTAGATGCCGTGATGTTGTACATGCACACACGCTTTCCATCCATCTTCAGCTTGAGTCGCGCGAAGGTACTCACGCCCACCGCCACCCCGATCAACCCCTTCTCCACGTCCCCCGAGATACCAAATGACACCAGGGTTCCACCCTCTCCGAGCGTCTGGTAGGTCTGGGCCAAGTGTGCGCCGCCGATCCCGTCAAACACGGCGTCTACCCCCGCCTCGGTGAGGTCCGCGATGCGCGCGACACAGTCCTCGGATCGGTAGTCGATGGGGATGCAATCCCGAGCGCGCAGGTGGTCGTGTTTGCCCTTAGAGGCGGTGCCGTACAAGGTAAGTCCGTGCCGATGGCCCAGGTCGAGAAGGGCGGTTCCGACACCTCCCGCAGCCCCGTGTACCAGCGCAGACTGACCGGGTTTTAGGTCCACAAATCGATGGATGAGCTGCCGAGCGGTGATGTAGTTCAGGCCCAGGGCAATGGCTGTGTCATCGGTGACCTCGTCGGGGATGCTCACCAGCCGAGCGGTCTTCACACACACGTGGTCGGCATAGCCACCAAAGCCTGGCCCGGGCATCATCGACGCTACCCGAGCGCCCACTTGCACGTCTTGGACGCCAGACCCCAGACCGTCAACCACACCTACGACATCGTAGCCCGGGGTAAACGACCACGGAGGCGCCAGAACACCTTTTCTCCGCATGACATCGCCATAGGCCACACCGGCTCGATGTACCCGAATCCGCACTTGGCCCGAACCTGGATTCGGTAGGTCCTGGCTGCGAACCTCAAGGACCGAAGGACCGCCACGCTTCGCCACCAAGACTCTTCTAGACATCAAGTAGCCCTCAACCAAGTGCGGGTATTCTGAGTGCGAAGTCGCCGCGACAGCAGGCGGGCGAGATGTGCCGGAACCCGCGGCCAGCCCACATTCGACGGCCGCTTGGGCAAGGTGAGGCAGTGGTTCAAGAAGCTCACCAGGCTGTAGAACTCGTCGGGCATGGTGCCCGACTCGACGGCCGCCGAGGGGTAGTCAAAGGCCGCAGCTCGGTCAATCCAACCACCCGCCTGGGTGAACAGTGCGAAGTAGGCTGCGGGGTTCGGGAACAGCCGGTCGGCCTGCTGCCGCAGCCGACGGTCTTGCGCCGTCTGCGGGTTCAGGGCGCCGTCGATCTGCCGGCGGAGTGCATCGAGGCCACCGGGGTGGGTCTGCACAATCTGTAGGTCGTAGGTGGGCATTCCCTCGTGCCAGGTGAGCATCAAGTGCATGCAAATCGACGACAGCTTCACCGACAGACCCGTACCGGTGCTCAAGTGGTCGAGCCCAATCAGACGGATGAGGAACGGCTGCCGAACCACCGCGTTCGCCAGGATATGGCTGCGATACGATTCCTCGGAGGTGACGTCCGGGCTCAGCACAAAGGGCGTCATCTCGAGGGTGCCTTGAAAGATCTGCCAGCGGTTGGGCAGGGCATATAGCAGCCCTCGGTCGAGAAACGGCGTCAGCCGGTCTTCGAGGGATGCGGGAATTTCAGTAGCCATTTGACGACCTGGAGCAGAGTGTATAATACACTTGTATAGTACACTCGCCGGCCCGACAAGGAAGTCATGCCAGAAAACGCAAAATCGCCCAAACAAAGCACCGTCACCGAGCGGATCGAGCGTCAATTGGCCTGCGAAATCCTTCGCGGAGACCGGGTTCCGGGCAGTCGAATGCCTTCGATTCGGGCCCTAGCGGTCGCGTTCGAGGTGACCCTTCCCACCATCCAGCGGGCCATGGATCGGCTGGGTCGCACCGGCCTCGTCACCGCAAGGCGCGGCAGCGGCACCACGGTCAACGACCCCCGTCGAAACATGGATCTGTCGCTCATTCCCCTGTGGTTCGAGGCCTTGAAGGACCAGCCCGAGCGATGCGCCAAGATCTTAGCCGACTTCCTGCAGCTTCGTCGGGTGCTCACCGCCCATCTGTTCGACACCTCGTCCGCCAAGCTGCTCGCCGCGCTGCCCAAGCTGTCCATCACCGCCGCCACCTTAATGGCCGCCACCGACATCGACGACATCGCACGGGCCGACGCAAAGCTCACCCGAATCGTGGTCGAGCGGGTCGATAACTTCGCGCTCAACGCCTTCTTTTACACCGTGGAACACTTGGCCATAGGTGTGCCGCACATCGCCGAGGCCCTGTACAGAGATCGTTCCGCACATCGCGCTGTGATCGCCCAAGTGATGACGTCCTTTGCGATGCCCGACCGCGTAAAAGCAGCCGTCGACCTTCAGAACGCGTTTCAGACCTGGGATGCACTCACGGTCGACACCTACGAAGCGCTCCTCACCTAAGCAAACCTGGAGAACAGCCCATGAAGGGAAAGCACATCGTAATCACAGGCGCATCGGCGGGTATCGGCGAAGCGCTGGTCCGCGAGCTCTCGAACGCCGGCGCCAAAATCACCCTGGTCGCCCGCCGCGCAGACAGGCTCCACGCCCTCGCGGCACAACTTCCAGGAGAAACCAATGTTCTCCCTAAAGACCTCTCCGACGGCGACACCTCGTGGCTGGCCGAAGCCGAGGCCGCCCTGGGACCCATTGACGTGCTGATCAACAACGCCGGCCTACAGACCATCGGCCGCACCCAAGACATGGACTTGGACAAAGCCGAGCAACTACTTCGGGTCAACCTACACACTCCCCTTCGGCTCATCCACGCGGTGCTGCCGCAGATGACCGAACATGGCGGTACCATCGTCAACATCTCCTCGCTAGCCGCCCTGGCACCTCCCGCGGGGATGCTTTGGTACAACGCCTCTAAAGCTGGGCTCGCCGCCGCGTCGGAATCTCTTCAAGGCGAGCTCCTCCACAGCAAGGTGCACGTGCTCACGGTGTACCCCGGCGTCATTGGCGACACCGACATGGGCCATTACGGCCTCGATTCGTACGACGACAGCTGGTCTGTTCGTATTCAGCCTCGGGCCACGGCCGCACAGCTTGCCGCCGAAATTCACCGTTCCATGAAGAATAAGCGGGCGAGATTAGTGTATCCGAAGGCAAACAACATCACCCGCTGGCTACCGGCGCCCACCCGGTGGCTGATGGACCGCTTGACACCCCCGGTGCGCTAACCGACGTCGATGTGACAAACGTTACGAAGGCAACGTAGACGGTCTGCAACCGCCCCTGGTAGCTGCAACACTGGATTTGCAGGGGCAGACAGGGTCATGCACATCATGGTGATCTCTGACGAAGCCGAACAAAGCTGCGAGCAGTGGGACCTCTGGGACAACGAGTTCCAGAACGGCAAGGCCGACCCCGGGCGGATCATCATCTCCTCGGTGGTCGACCTGAACGCCTCGTACGGTAGCGGCGCCGACGCGCAACCACAGGCCTCCTCGGCCACCGGCGGGCGGGTCCTCGACGTCTGCAACGGCAACCGGGGCAACCTCGCCGCCAACCGTGGCGCTGCGTCCGTCTCGGCACAGTGCACCTTCTACTAGGCCAACGTGCCCTGTCATCGGGTCCCCGGTACCAACGGGGTACAGTGCTGACAATCCCGGAGACTCGCCCCATGCACGCTGACTTTGAACCCAAAATCGCCCAAGCCCTGAGCGTCTATGGGCTAGACGTAGGCCTCAAGAGCACGCCACTCGCCGGTGGAACCGCGAATGTATCCTTTGTTGTTCACGCCGCAGAGCCCGTTATCCTCACCTTCTGTGTCGACCTGGCACCACACCAAGCCCACCGCATCGCCGGGCTGCTCCACCACCTGTCCCAGCACGACTTCACCACCAATCAGCTCCGCCCAACCCAAACTGGCAACCTCACTGGCCTCATCGACGGTATCCCAGTCATCGCCAAGTATTTTGTGGATGGAACCACGCTCCAACACGTGGACATCAACCAAGCCCACGGCATGGGTGTCGCGCTGGCCCAGCTCCACCAGGTTCCCGTCCCGCCCGGCACGCCCACCGACCATGACATGAGCCCCACCGCAATCGCCAGCCTGGCTCAATCAGCGTCTAATACGGATTTCTCCACCTGGATCGCCGGAATAATGCCATCCCTTCGTGAGTCGACCGAATCGTTACCGTCTGGTCTGGTGCATGGCGACTTGTTACCCGACAACATCATCGAGGCTCCCGACAAAACCTTGATCCTCATCGACTTCGAGGAGGCCCGGGTACACCCCTTCGTCTTCGACATCGGCATGGCGCTACTGGGACTCTCCCATGCCAACAGTCTCTCCCTCAAGACCACCCAAGCGCTGCTGTCTGGCTACCGGACGGTCCGGGCCCTCACGCTCGCTGAGACACAGGATTTACCTCGTCAGTTTACGTACTCGGCGGCTATCACCGCATGCTGGCGCTACGAAATCAGCCATCGGGGTGGCGTCCACAAGCCGCACCTCCGAGACTGGCGAGACATGCAGAGAGTCCTTGAAGAGAGCCGACAGTGGCTCACCTCAGGGGTTTTGAAGCATCGAACAGAAGCCATAGCGCCCGAGGTTTAGCGGTACCGCAACGCGGGCAACGCAAGTTGACGTCCTAAGTAGCGCGCGCACTGCCCAACGATGACACCCTCACTTTCGTCGCTTGATCTCGATGGCCCCTGCACCGTAAGCCACCACCAGGTAAAGTGGGATCTCGATGTACATCCAGGCAGGCGCCGGCAACTGCATGAAGTTCAGAACGCCACCCACTAAGGTAAGCACGCCGACGATCATCGCCAGCACCATCGGATGCGATTGGCCCACCCGCGCCGCAACCCAGCCGCCCACGAAAGACTGACCGAGATGCGCGAGAAACACCAAGATGAAGGCGTGCTGTGGCAACGAACCAATATAAGCAGTCATGGCCTCGGGGTCGCCCAAATTCAGACCCTCTGGGCCCGGAAATATCGACATATTCGTAAGAATCAGCGACATGTTAACGGCGCTGCCCACAAACAGACCCAACAGCACCGCGACCACATTGCGAAGCATTCTCAACCTCCCTGCTCATGGGGCGCAGTCTACGCGATTCGCATCAGCCATGCACGCTTAGATATACCCTATGCCACAGCTCTTCGTGCTCGGCGAGAGGTGTCAAGGCGCCGTAGATACCACCCCGCGGCCCTCGCGAATGCGCTGCGCCAGCGCTCGCATGGCCGGGTTCGCGACACGGTTCTGCTCACAGGATTCGATCTGCTCGCCCATATGCATCAGCGTCTGCTCGCCTACCTTGTGATAGTGGAAGTCGAAGAACCGCTCCAGATCGAAGGACAAAAACCAGGGAGTGGCCCACAACACACCGCGCAGCATAAACGGCCGCAGCATTCGCATCGGTAGCGGCGGTCGAACACCGTGCACCTTGTTCGCCAGGTCCCAGGACTCCCCCATGGCCTGTACCGCCAGCGTGAGTAACTCGGGGTCCTTGCGAAGGGTCTCGAACGACCAACCCGCACACTCAAGCGATTGGATGATCTTGTCGAGAATGGGGCCGGCCAACGCCACCTCGTGCTCCACACTGTCCACTCGTTTGACAGGCATACCACCATTTCGTAACACAGGTAGAAAGCTACTCACAACGTCTTCTGGCCCACTAAAAGCCAGCGAGGAGAGCGGCGGAAACCAAAAGGCGATACCCGGATTCGGCAGCGTCTGGTGGGGCAGCGGCGCCTGGTAACTGATCACCGAGAGCATCCCCCAAGCGACCCGACCCGGCGGCATATGACCGGTGAGAAAATCGGTCCCGTTGGTCTCGGGGACCAACGAGAGTAGCTTGGCATCGCCCAGACTAGCACCCAGCCGATGAAGCCAATCACCCGACCGAATTGCCACCGAAGACAACGCGAGCACCACCAGATCCCAGTCCTTTTTCATGGCCTCGTCTTGATCGGACTCCACACCAAAGCCCTGAAAGGACTCGGGGACATCGGGCGAACCATTCAGCCTGTACAAGGTGAAACCCGCGCGCGCAGCTTCGGCGTACTTGGGGCGAACCAAGAACGACACCTCGGCGCCACCCCGCTGAAAGTGAACACCAAACACCTGGCCGATCGCCCCCGCACCCACAATCAGAACCCGCATCTCGCCTCCCGTAGCGCTGTCTTCTTTTGCTCGACCCGCAGCTAGGCACGGGTGCTCAGTGAGCCTGTCACCATACGTCTTAATCGACCGTGAGGAAGTCAAGGACCTGGTTCTATTCTGTGCTATCGCTATCTCTAGGTAAACTATTTTCGTATTACAAAGCCTTATTATCATACGGGCAAGTTGACCCCTGAAAGGAAAAACCCTGCACACCCTCGTGCTTATTACCCTCGTCCTGATGGGTTGAGGAGACGCAAGCAAGCGCCAAGATTCCGGCAAGATGACGCGGCAGACGGCGGCGTGTGCAGCCAGACGTTCATCGTCGACGGAGCGGTCGACGTGCTGATGAGCATCGA
>JAACDH010000201.1 GCA_009936995.1 Rhodobacterales bacterium | reverse complement strand
TTTTGCTGTACATCGGTGACGATCTGACCCTGGGTGCTGGCCAAGTCGGGCAGGTCGCCGCGCATGTCGTCGAACAGCAGCGCCAGCCAGTCGAAGTGACCGATCTCCTCGACACGGGCCATGAGCAGATCACGCCCCGCGCCTGCGTACTCGGCGTGCAGATTCAGCGGGCTCAGCCCCACGCCAAACTTGATTCCGTGGTCGGAGCAGGCCCGAGCGAACTGCTTCAGCGGCGCCAGGTTGAGGTACGGCTCGCGCCAACGACTTCGCAGATTGTGGTCGGCTTTGGGCGCATACAGGAAGAAGCGATAGCCCTGCTGGGCCAGGAAGGGCAGCAGGGCCTGACGCTGCTCCCAGGTCCAGGGATTGCCGTAGAAACCTTCGATGATGCCAGTGGTGAACATGTCCCAGACCTAACCGATTGGCAGTTCAGGACAATCCTCGAATAAACGCCGCCGCAATCCCACAGGCCGCAGCCAGCTGCTCGGCCTGAGTGTGACCCGATCGTGGGCGCGGATGAAGTGCGTGGTTCGCGTCCTCGAGCCAGTGTAGTCGCAAGATCTCTGGCAGACGGTATCCACGGATTTGCTGCTGATTCCCGTGAGAATCCCGGGTGCCCTGGCAGATCAGCATGGGCACATTAAGACGCTGTAACTGCGACACCCGCTCTCGGGCATCGGGGCTGCTTCGCGGGTGAAAGGGATAGCCGAAGCCCAGCACACCAACGGCGCCCAATTCGTCGACCAAGGACACGCTCACCCGGGCGCCACGGGACAGGCCCCCGAGCACCAGTCGTTGATGGGGTTGTCGGTGAGAAGCCGCGCCGCGGATGGCCTTGGCGAGGGCGAGATCTCGGACTGCGTCATCGTCCGCACACGCGGGAAAGTCGAACCGCACCACGGCAAAACCAGCGTCAACCAACCCCTGGGCCACAAGTGTAGGCGCCGTATCGAGCAGTCGCCCAGCGTCTCCGGGGGCAAGCACCACCAAATGGGATGCGGATTTTGAACCGAGCCAGCTGAACATCGTAGGTGAGCCTACCCCAGTTCATGACTGGGTGACCGTCACGGGAGCGTCCGTCATCGGTGGGACCACTGGCTCCAAACGGTTAGAAGCCACGCCAGAACAGGAGAGTTCATGCATCAAGCCCTCGCGAAACGCTTCCGCGACGCGCTCCCCACCGGTCCCAACCACATCTCAATGCGACTCGTCGAACGCAGGGATGAGGCCTTGATGGTCCGTAATGACGTGGTCCAACCTCCTGGAACATCCGAGAATATCGGCATCATCATCACGGTGCACGAGGGCGGCGGACAGGGCTACGCAGCCACCCCAGACCTCTCCGCATCCGGTATCGCCACGGCCATTTCTAGGGCGCGGCAGTGGGCGAAGATCACCGCGGGCATCAGCGTCATCGACACCGGCACCCTGGCCATGGACACCCCAAAGGGCGAGTGGCGCTCCCCGGTGCAGACCCCGTGGTCCGAAGTCCCCATCTCCGAACGCATCGACCGCCTCCGCCAGGCCTGCGCTGCGGCCGCTATCGATGAACGCATCATCAACCGCGAAGCCAGCGTGATGGCCAACGACACCCGTACCCTGCTGCTCACGTCCGACGGCGGCGAGGTGTACCAGCACACCCAGAGCGTGGGCCCCGAGCTCTCGGTCGTCGTCCATGCCAACGGCGACACCCAGCGACGCTCCTTTGGCGGCGGCCGCGGCGCGGTTCGACAAGGGGGTATCGAAGTCCTCGACCAGCTGGGCTTCGACGCCTGCCCCCTTCGCGTCGCCCAAGAAGCCATCGCCCTCCTCGAAGCGCCCAACTGCCCGACTGGGAAGATGGATCTGGTCCTCGCACCCGACCAGATGATGCTGCAGATCCACGAGTCCATCGGACATCCCATCGAGCTGGACCGCATCCTGGGCGACGAGCGCAACTACGCCGGCACCAGCTTCGTCACCCTAGACATGTTCGGCCACTACCAGTATGGCTCCGAACTACTCAACGTCAGCTTCGCCCCCGACGTTACTGGCCAGCTGGCTTCCTACGGCTGGGACGACGACGGCACCCAGGCCGAGCGGGTGCTGCTCATCGAGAAGGGCCTGTTGATGAGGCCCCTCGGCGGCAGCATCTCCCAAAAACGCGGCAACATCGCCGGCGTCGCCAACAGCCGGGGTTGCTCCTGGAATCGCCCCACAATGGACCGAATGGCCAACCTGAACGTCGAGGCCGGCAACACGCCCCTCGACGAACTGCTGGCAGGTATCGAGCACGGTGTGTTCATGCAGACCAACACCTCGTGGTCCATCGACGACAGCCGCAACAAGTTCCAGTTTGGCTGTGAGATCGGTCGTGAAATCGTCGACGGAAAGCTAGGTAAGATACTGAAAAACCCCAACTATCGTGGCATCAGCGCCAACTTCTGGCGGAACCTGGCCACGGTGGGTGACCCATCCACCGTGGGCATCTTCGGCACGCCCTTCTGCGGCAAGGGAGAGCCCAATCAGGTCATCTCGGTGGGCCACGCCAGCCCCGTCTGTCACTTCTCCAATATCGACGTCTTTGGAGGTGCAGCATGAACCCCAGTCAATTCGAAATGCTCGTCCCCGCCATCCTCGCCGCCTTGCCCCAGGGCATGAGATTCAGCCTCTACGGCAGCGGAGAAGAGAGCGATTTTGTTCGGTTTAACCAAGGAAAAGTTCGCCAGTCGGGCTCTGTGAGCCAGGGCGAAGTTTCCCTCTCCTTGATCGACGGTAAGCGCCACGCGTCTGTCGATATTGGGTTGTCTGGGGTGGACAGCGTCGACGCTAAACGCATCACCTCCGCGGTCACCAACTTGGCGCAGACCGTGCCTCTGTTGCCCGAAGACCCGCACCTTTTACTGCCTGACACCGTGGTTCATACCAGCCAAATCGACGACACAACCGCGCCCGACGCCATCTTGGTCACCCAAGCTGTGTGCCAGGCCACAAAGGGCACCGACTTCGTGGGAATCTACGCGGGCGGACGTCAATGGCGTGCCTTCGCGAACGATATGGGCCAGCGCAACTGGTTCGAGTCCAGCAGCTTTCTCCTTGATTACAGCATCGTGCACAGCAAAGACAAGGCCATCAAGTCCAGCATTGGCGGCACGGTCTGGAGCGACCAAGCATTGGTGCAGTCCATCGAGGAGGCCAAGAGCCAGCTCACGGCTCTCAATCAGCCGTCCCGCGCCATTCCGCCGGGCAGCTATCGAGCGTACCTCACGCCTGCTGCGGTGGTCGAAGTCCTCGAACTCATGTCGTACGGCGGCTTCTCGGCCGAGTCCCAACAGCGAAAGAGCAGCGTGCTCAACCGACTGGTCGCTGGAGACGCTCAACTCGACGCCCGGGTCACCCTCACCGAAGACGGTGGAAGAGGTCTAGGCCCCAAGTTCTCAGCAGACGGCTTTGTCGCCCCCGACCAAGTCGTCCTCGTCTCCAAAGGCCAGCACGCCAACGCCCTGACCTGCCCCAGAACCGCCGTCGAATTCGACATCCCGCACAATGGCGCCACGCCCGGTGAGAACACGCAATCGTTGACCATGGCCGGCGGCGATCTTCCCCAAGCCGAGGCCCTCGCCCGCTTGGGAGCCGGCGTCTGGGTGAGCAACCTGTGGTACCTGAACCACTCCGACCGCAACGCCGCCCGTTTCACCGGCATGACGCGATTCGCGACGTTCTGGGTGGAAGACGGTAAACTCGTCGCCCCCCTGGACGTGATGCGCTTCGACGCCACGCTGTACGACCTGTTCGGCAAGGACCTAGAGGCCCTCACCCAAGAGGTGCAGTTGATGCCCAGCGCGTCAACGTACGAAGCGCGCAGTACGGCTTTCTTAGAGGTGCCAGGTGCGTTGGTGAAGGCGTTGCCGTTTACGCTGTAGATTGGGCGATTGCCCAGAACCCGCAACCCGCATAGACCACGGTCGTGAACCCCGCGCGCGTCGAACCGCCTCGACGCCAGCGCGACCCCTCCCGGAGTCCCCATGTCTCGTGTCGAAATCCGTCCCCTGGGTAATGGCATCGTCGAGGCAGTGCTCAACCGGCCCGAGAAGCACAACGCGGTCGATTGGAAGATGATGCAGGCTTGGCGAGACACGGCCTATACGCTCGCAAAAGACCGGAGCATTCGCGCCATCATTCTCCGCGGCGAGGGCGCGTCCTTCTGCAGTGGGCTGGACTTCGGTTCGTTCACCAAGATGCCTCAGCGCATCGCCCAGGGCTTTGTGCCCTGGGGCCGCACCAACCTGTTTCAGGAAGTGTGTCGGGCCTGGCGCGACATCCCCGCGCCGGTCATCGCCGTGCTTCACGGACGTTGTTACGGCGCCGGTATTCAGCTCGCGCTCGCCGCCGATTTTCGCTACACCACCCCGGACTGCCAGATCTCGGTGCTGGAGGCCAAGTGGGGCTTGGTCCCCGACATGTCCGGCACCATCACCCTCCGCGAGCTGGTGGGCATCGACCAAGCCAAGCTACTGACCTTCACCGGCCGCAAGATTCTCGGCACCGAGGCCCGTCGCATCGGACTGGTCACCGACGCCTCGGACGACCCACTGGCCGCAGCCCGTGCCCTCGCCGAGGAGATCTGCACCCGCAGCCCCGACTCGGTGGCGGTGGGCAAGAAGCTGCTCCAAGAGAACTGGTTCGCGTCCGAGAACAAAGCCCTGTCGCGCGAGCGCTGGCTGCAGCTGGGGCTGCTGGTGGGTGGCAACTTCCGGGAGGCGGTCAAGGCGAACTTGCAGAAGCGGTCGCCTGACTTCAACAAGCGCAGCTGGCTTCGTTAGTCCGTAACACTCCACGCATATTGCGCCTTTGGAGTTCAAATGACCCGTCTGATGCACGCCCTTCCGCTGTTCCTGTTTGCATGTGGAGGCGGTGCCGGCGTCTCCCCAGAGGACGGACGTCGACGCCATCATGGCGCTGCCCGGTGACGACAACCCCGGCGAGACCATCTACTTAGACAACTGCGCGGTCTGCCACTTGGATGACGGCTCGGGCGACATCGGTCCCAGCCTGATCTTCCACGTGTCCAAGCACCCCGACGCCTACCTGGTAGGGCTGATCATAGACGGCTCGGGTGCCATGCCGGCGTTCGACGACCTGTCGGACCAACAGGTCGCCGACCTTCTGGCCTACCTGCGGCTCACCTTCAGCGAGTTCTAGCTCCGGCGGCGCCGACGATATCGTCGCAGTCGCAGATGCCGTAGGAGTCGTTAGCAAACCGCCAGAACCGAATTTTCCCTTGACATACAAAAGAGCCGGCACCCTCCTCGAACGAAGAGAACCGGCCCTCAATCACCTCATGAATGAGGAGAATGTACTCTTGGACTTAGCGCGTGGGACGCTTGAACTGATCGGCGGCATCGAGCGCGGCGAGCACCATGTCCGTGGCTTGACGCAGGTGCGTGTCTTCGAGGTCGACCACAACGGCGGGATGCTCGGGACGTTCGAAGCCGGTGAAGTCAGCGTTGGGACGGCGTTCGCGGCAAAGGGCCTCGTCGGTGTCGACGAAGACTTCGAGGGTACGCTCGCTGCCCACGGTTTCGCGGACCTTGGCACGCTCATCCTTGTGGAAGCTGGTGTAGGCGCAGATCGCGATCAGACCGGCGTCGGTCGCCGCCTTACACGCCGAAATAGCGCCGTTCATGCTAGACCCGGTGGGGTCGACCACAGTTGCGGTGCGGCCTTCGTCGAACAAGCGACGCTCGAGGGCGTAGGCGAGTGCCCAACGACCCGAGCCCGGCAAGCCGGTGAGCCAGATGGTGGCACCGCGCTGACCCAAGCGCTCGAAACGCTCGCGGGCAGACACCTGAGTCTTGGGACGCAGAGCCGAACCGGCGCGGGCTTCCTTCAGCAACTGTTCGAGGTCTTGATCGTCGCTCTCAGCGATAATCATTCCCGCAGCCACCGTGTTGTTGGTGATGCTGTCGACGAGGATGAAGGAACCCGTGGTGCGGTTCTTGGTGTAACTGTCGACAAACAGACCGCGCGTACAGGTGATGCTGACGCGACCAATGTCGTTGAGCTGAAGGGTATCGGATGGGACATCTTCAAGGGTGTCCATGTCCTTCTTCCAGCTGACTTCGTCCACCTGCTCCCGAAGGGTTTGGGTGGTGTGCTTGAGCAGGTAGCTCTTGCCGGAGTCGAGCTCGGACTCACTCATCCACACCAAGTGGGCTTCGATGACGCGCTGCACATGGGGCGTGTTGTTCGGCAGCACAAACATATCGCCACGGCTGGTGTCGATCTCGGTTGCGAGCTTGATGGTGATGGACTGAGGACAGACGGCCTTTTGGATGGGCTCGCCCAACAGATCGATGCCTTCGACCACGCTCTGCTTGCCCGAGGGAAGCGTGAGCACCGTGTCGCCAACCTTGATGCTACCGCTGGCAATCTGACCGCAGAAACCACGGTAGTTAAGATTCGGGCGCAGCACACTCTGGACGGGAAAACGGAAGTCCTCGTTGTTGAGGTCGTCTGTAATCTCGATGGTCTCGAGGTAATTGAGCACGTCGGGGCCGTCGTACCAAGGCGTCTTGGGGCTGTTGGAGACGACATTGTCGCCCTTGAGCGCGCTGATCGGCAAGAAGGTGATGTCCTTGAAGGACAACGACTTCCCAAACTCGGCGAACTCAGCCACGATGGCATCGAAATCGGCCTTGCGATAGTCGACCAGGTCCATCTTGTTGACGCACACCATCAGGTGGGGAATGCCCAGCAAAGACGCGATGTATGCGTGACGGCGGCTCTGTTGGAGCACACCCAAGCGCGCGTCGATGAGGATGATGCCCACGTTTGCGGTGGACGCACCGGTGACCATGTTGCGCGTGTACTGCACATGGCCGGGGGTGTCGGCGATGATGAACTTGCGTCGGTCTGTCGAGAAGAACCGGTAGGCCACGTCGATGGTGATGCCCTGCTCGCGCTCGGCCCGAAGACCGTCGGTGAGCAGCGAGAAATCGATCTCTTCGCCTTCGATGTTCGAGGCCTTCTTGACCGCGGCAAGCTGATCTTCGTAGACCATACCGGTGTCGTGAAGCAGTCGCCCAATGAGGGTGGACTTGCCGTCGTCGACCGAGCCAACCGCTACGAAGCGGAGCAACTCTTTCATCTCGTACTTGTCGAGGTAAGCCTTAATATCTGACTTAATTAGATCTGCGTCGCTACCCATTAGAAGTACCCTTCCCGCTTCTTGCGTTCCATGGAGCCATCTTCGTCGAAGTCGATGAGGCGGCCCTGGCGCTCACTGAACGTGGTGACCAACATCTCTTGAATGACTTCGGGGATGGTGTCGGCCTCGGACTCGACCGCGCCGCTGAGCGGGTAGCAGCCAAGGGTCCGGAAGCGAATGCTTTTCTCGACGGGGACTTCGCCCTCGCGGAGTGGGAACCGATCGTCGTCCACCATGATCCAAGTGCCGTTGCGATCGACCACAGGGCGCTTCTTGGACAAGTAGAGCGGAACAATCTCGATGTTCTCGCGCCAGACGTAAAGCCAAACATCGAGCTCGGTCCAGTTAGACAGCGGGAAGACCCGAACACTCTCGCCCTTACGGATGCGGGTGTTGTAGTTGGACCAGAGCTCGGGGCGCTGGTTCTTGGGATCCCATTGGTGTTGACTGTCCCGGAAGGAGAAGATGCGCTCCTTGGCACGAGACCGCTCTTCGTCGCGACGAGCGCCACCGAATGCACAGTCAAACTCATGCTTATTGAGGGCCTGCTTGAGGCCATCGGTCTTCATGATGCTGGTGTATTCGTTGCTGCCATACGTGAACGGCGTGACGTTGTCCTTCAGGCCCTTTTGATTGGTGTGGACAATCATCTCCACACCCGTCTTCTTGGCGAACTCTTCCCGGAAGGAGATCATTTCACTAAATTTCCAGGTCGTGTCGACGTGCATAAACGGGAAGGGTGGCTTGCCGGGCGCGAAGGCCTTCAGAGCAAGGTGGGCCATGACCGAAGAGTCTTTGCCGATGGAATAGAGCATCACCGGATTATCGAACTCTGCAGCCGCTTCCCGGATGATATGGATGCTTTCGGTCTCGAGCTGTTGCAGGTGGGTCAGCTGTTGCCGGGTGACTTCTGTCATGTGCGTCCGTAGGTGGATAGGAGGATGTTGCGGTCTGAGGGCACCTAGTTACCGTTTTTGAGGCCGATTCGCCACCGAAAGGGCCCCTTCATTTGAAAGGAGAGACGCTCCCGCTCCAACAGACGTACACCGGCCCGCTTCACAACTCAATTTCAGCCAGTGACAGCAAGTCCGGCCCAAAGTGGACTTCCATGGATTCACAGCAACGGGACCGAGAATTTCGACACAACCGTTCATGGCTGGACTCCTCCACATTTTCCTGTCGCTGCTGGCTTGCGCGCGCACCGGCGCTCGGGGTCCGTGCCGGCGTTTACCGGTGGAGTCGGCTCGCCGGGACCGCTGCTGGCGCCATGGGTGGTCGACGCCAGCGTCTAGTTCGTGCCACCGATAGTCAGGCCGTCGATCCAGGCCTGGTAAGCGGCGGCGTGAGCATCTGCGGTGGCCTTCGGCCCGGTCAACTTCACGAACCAAGGGCCGCCCTGCCCTTCAATGATGGTCCCGATCAGACGCCAGCTTTTCTCGTCGACGCGCTCACCCGAGCCCGGATTGGTCTCGGCGATATAGTCGCCGCTGAGGTCGAAGCCGTTGTAGGTGTAGCCGCCACGCTCTACCTTGCTTATCGTGGCCGCATCTAGGGGATTTTCTTGGCCCTTCACCCGCATTTGGCCCGCCCAACGCTCAAAGTTGGCCTGGACGGTTCCGCCGCCTCCATTAAAAAAGTACACCACGACTTCGCCGGCGTCGGCCTCGGTGGCACCGGGGAGCGAGAACTGCGCCACACGCATGCCGCCACGCGCAGCGGAGGCCGTCCAATCGGCAGGTAGGTTGTGGCCCCAAGGCGCTGGCGCCTCGAAAGCCAGCGCTGCGGGAGCTTTTTTCTCGACCAGAGCGGCCACAGGCGTGACTTGCTTGACCTCTTGGCTTGGGATTTCGGGGGTGGCACCGCAGGCCATGAGGAACAGTACGAATGCGCGCATTGGAGTCACCTTGCAGACAATGGCGATAATCTGTCGGGAGCAGCTACGCCAGTTCTCTCAAGCCCACTGGGTCAGGAAGTACGGGTTCACGTCAAGTTTCACGCCCGCCAAGACAACCCGCTGGAGCGAACCGGCCGACCACCTCCCGCATCTCTTCGGGCCCGTACAGCAGCACATAAAAGCTCAGGGTGATCGGACTGAACGGCCCCAGGTTCGTCGCCACCCACAACACCAGGTGCATGACCAAGCCGAGTCCCAAGTACAGCGGCCGCGGATCGAAAGCCCAGCGACGTCCCGATGCCCGCCAGAGCAGCATCAAAGGCACCACAAACCAGGTGAGTTCCCACACCATCGTCACCACTGAACTGAGCTGGGTGAGCCGATAGAACGGCTCGATGTACAGCTCCCAGCTGCCCCGACTCCAAACGGGTGTCAGCAGCACATTGTAGACGGCGTCCATCTCGCCAAAGGGAAGCCAATGGGGGCTGGTCTTGGCGGACCCGGAAAACACGTAGATGACCGTGAGCTGCCAGATGCCCACGTATCGAGGCCAAGCAGGCACGTGGCGGTCTGAGGTCCATTGTCCGGTTCGCAGACGACAAGTCAACGACAGGGTGGCGTCGCTGGCCGCGAGGACCAGGCCGAACAGGGCGAGGGTCATCACCCGGGCGTGACCGCCGCCGCTGCCCAGCTGTAGGGAGAACAGCGCTTGCAGCGTGACCAGAGAAATGAAGGCAAATCCCTGAGTTCCAAGCCCCACCAGCACCATCATCGAAGCCACCAGCGCGACGGAAAACACCCCGTCAACGGTTGACGTGGTGGCGCCGCCCAACATCGAAAATAGCCAGTGACTAGAGGAGATCACCTCTTTGAAGCCGCCATCGGCTTGCAGGTGCCACAGAAAGGAGGCCGCACCGCTCCACCAGGTGGTGAGCAGCTCACCGCAGATGGTCAGCGAGATGAAGATGCGAAACAGCGCCAAAGAAGTTCCCTTCTCGCGATACGCCAAGGCCGTCACCAACGTGTTCCAGGCCTTCATGGGAGGTCCTCGCGGGCAATGACCCGTTCCCAATAAATCTTGGTGGCGATCAACGCGCCTTCCAGTCTATCGATCTTGGGAATGCGCACGCCTTGATACCGAATCCGAATGGCGCTCCACCGGTCGTCCTGCAGACCATCTTTGGCCAGCCAGTGAACCATATCCGTGTATCGCCGTCGGAATTTCTTGTTCGCAAACAGCGACCGTTGCGACCGAATCCGACTGTGGTTGAGCAGTCTCCCGTGCCACTGATGCGTGGTCTGTTCGACGTAAAGCGGCTGCCACGCCCCACCGGCGTCTAATCCGTGGATTTCGAGTCTGGCGCTTGTGTTCTTGCTGTTGCCAAACATCTTCCAGCCCTGACCAATCCCGGCCACTCTAAGGTAGGGTCGGAACGGTTGAACCACGGTGTCTCGGAAGGTGGCGAACCCCTTCCACACCGCCAGCAGCTGGTCAGCGCCCTCGACGCCGCTCTGGACCAAACCCGCGTCGGCCATCAACAGGCCCCACGCCTGCTCTGGCGCCAGCACTCCCAGCTTTGTGTTCGGGGCATAGGGCGGCAAACACGCAACGCTCAGGACGACAATATGCAGCACGATGAGTGCGGCGCGAAAGTGGTCCCAGGGATTGAGCATGGGTTCGTATACCTAGTCTCGCTCGAAGAACCCGATGCTACGGCGTCCAGGGCGTAGTGGCCAAGGCCGCGAGCCCACGCAATACTTCCGCCTCTTGCTTGGCCTCTGCTCCGAAGGTGCTCAAGGAAGCACGGTCGTGAATCGCCGCCTGAACCGGCGCCAAGTCGTCGTCGGGCCACACATGGTGCAGCAGGTTCGACACCTCGAGCAGGCTTAATAGGGCATCGTCGCGACACACCGGATCTGCAGAGGTAGCCGTGGAGACGTGCTTACGAAGCCGCTCGCGAATGGACAGTTCGAGGGTCATGTCTGCAGCGGGAAGGCGGGTACGCAGCGTCACAAACAGGAATTTATCGGCTTCTTTTTTCAACACTTCGTGGGCCACTAAGTCATCGCGGACCCAGCCCACAAGGTCTTTGGACTTCCAGGGTCCCCACAACCGTTGTATGCACACCGAAAGCGGCGCTGGTTCGCGGCGGGCCAACGATTGCTCTACGCGCCCCAGCACGCCAGCGCTTAGCGAGCCTTCAGCCAAGGCAAACTGCCCCTCTGGGGCCTCTATCAATCGGCCTGAAAACACCATCTCGGCCACAAAAGCGGCAGCGATACCCGCGCGGATGATGAACGAGTCCCACTGGAGCGGGTCGCCCGTGTTGTCGTCGAGGGAGATGAGAATGTAGTCGTGTGCGAGCGTTGTGTTCATGGCGCAAGGGTAGTCGCCACTTACTTTCTACGCAAATCGGAATCCGTAGAATCGCTAGCGTCCCCACCGCTGCGTCCGCCGCTCCGCCTCGTGTTGCCGTGCCTACGGCGGAACACCTGCACGTCGATAATAAAGTTTTGAGAGTGTTTTCAACAACAGAACACCCTCCAAAGACCGCGCCATGCACAGGCCATGCGATCGTTAAGGCGACCCCATTAAATGCACACGGGCGCCGACCCGTTTTCCAATCCGACTGTCCTTGGCTTCAGCGAGGTGCACGTGGGTCCTGATTTGACGGCGCGGGTCCTGCATTCAGATAGAGAGCGCCTCGCTGGTTGATGCCCGCGATAGTCCCCCACCTATGCACAACGAGCGCGGGAGATACTTTCTTTGCATACGATTAGGGTCATATAGGCCATAATTATTACATACTCGTGCTTTCGGAGCCGCCGTGTCGTATCGCATGCCCCTGTTTCTATCACTGACGCTCCTCCTCTCCGCTTGTGGACCCTCAGGCGGCGGCAACAACATCCCCCAGCTCACGGTCGCCACGACGACCGACCCGGGTACCACCACCACCACCACCACCACGGTCACCGTCGATACCGTAGATACTGCACCTCCCGAGGTTGTCGTCGACTGTGCCAACCTGCCGACTGCGCCCACCGCTTTCGCGGGAACGCTCTCGGGAACGGGCTACCACGACGTCGAGTTCGACGACTTGGGCAACCTCATCGGCAACGACCCATCCAACGGCTTCCTCACCCAAGCCACCTCTGCGGGCGGCTACGGGGTCTACGCCTCCACCGGTCGAGTCCAGCAGATGCAGCGCTTGGCCGACGGCGATCTGGCCATCGCCGCCGACGACACAGGTATCATGCGGGTCACTGCACAGGGCTCGGTCACGCCGATCAACACCAGCCTGCGGCCGTACGGTCTCATCTTGGGCAACGACGACATGCTCTACGCAGCGGTCGAGCAAGACGGCGTCTACCGGGTCGACCCCAACACGGGCGCGGCCACAGAGATTATCGGCAACCTGCCCAACGGCAGCCCTCGGGTCATCAACTTCAGCCCCGACTACAGCCGTATGTACATCGGCACGCTCTTCGGAAATGGCGACGTGTACTACGTCGATCTCGACGCCGACCTCAACCCCACTACGGCGCCCGCCACTTTTGCATCTAACGTGGGCACCGGCGCATACACCGACACCCTCGGCGTCGACATCTGCGGCAACCTGTATGTGTCGGACTACAGTTTCTCAGCTATCTACCGCATCTCGCCCAGCGGCCAGGTGCAAACCTACGTCGACAGCTCAGCCAGCTTCCACACCCACGGTATGGCCTGGGGCAACGGCATCGGCGGTTGGCTCGAAGCCGCCATCTACGTTACGCAGCCCTACAACGGGAATCAAGTGGCCGAGCTCGTCATCGGCGTACCTTCCCGTCTTTGGACTGGAACGGTCATCAACCAGCCGTAGGGCCGAATCGAACATCTTCTACCGCGACGAGGCTGTCGACCCCTAGATTAGACCTTGGAGCGACGCATTTTAGGGGCGAACCGACGGGCAATCGTCTCTAGGGCGCCTGCGGTCACTTCGAAGGTGCGGGCGCTGGACTTGGCGGCCATCTTGCCGATGGTCACGCCGTGGTGGGCCCACATTTTGCCGACCTCGACGAAGTCCTCGACGATCTGCTCGATCTCGGGATCGGTGGCGCTGTCTTTGTCGGACGCGAAGGTTTCTTGGCTTACGTCGGACTCGACATCGATGATTTCGGGTTGGACATCATTGATTTCGGGCTGGACATCGACGATTTCAGGGGTCTTATTCGTTGTCATGGTCTTCTCTCTCTTGGGGTTTTACGGCCTGTGCCGCGGAAAAAGGGAGGCAGGCGTCGCCGATGAGTACGCGGGGACCCACGACCTCTCGGCCACCTAGATACGATTGCTGGCCAGCGGGAAGCACCTTTCCACACAGCGTGCACGTCTCGTCTCGGGCGAGGAGCAGCGGTTGGTAGCCGATGATGCCGGCTAAGGGGGCCACTGGAGCCGCGAGTGGGGGCTCGGTTTGGGTGGCGGGGGCGGCATCGCGGCTGCGGCTGCGTCGGGCGTGGAGCCGGTCGGCCACGTCTCGGAGCTCGTCTTCGGCGCGCCCTTGGACGGCATCGACGGTCTGAACTGCGTCTTCCAAAATAGTCCGTACCACGTTGGAGACCGGGACCCGCAGGGCGTTCGCAAGGCGCTTGAGCTCTTCCTCGAGCACGACGGGTACCCGTGTGTGCAGCACCTTTTCTTTGCGGGGTTTGGTCATCGGGACTCCGTTCGTTGTCGTCTGCCGCAATAGTAGCACCGTGTGATACGCCGGCAAGTATTTTGTATCACAAAGTACTTATTTTCTAAAAAAGGCTGAAGATATTTTGGAAATCTTCGTTTACGTGAATGGCAACGCCGAGACTGGTTTCTTCGTGCTCACCACCGGATGGACAGAGAAGAAAACCAAGGCACCTGAGACTGCAGAGCCCGATTGCGGCGATGACGACTCCGCATGCAGTACCGCACCCTCCTCCGAATGAGCATTGTTCAAACGAGCCAGACGCACCGTCGAACAGGGCTGATTTTGTCACGGATGGGCAAGGTCACCCCAGACCCCTGGCGTACACTGGGGGCAGGAGCCTCAGTCACAGCGACCGCCCATCCAGCGTCACCCCAACTGTCACGGTGACTCAACACGTGCGGCGTCTGGGAGACAAGCCGGCGGTCACCCTCAAGTCCGCGTCGGGTAAGAACATGCGACGAGCGCTACGAAAAGGTCAAGACTAAGGCAGCATGTACGGCGCCGTGCTCCCCGATGCGATGCCATCGCCGTCTTCGTCGACGGGAAACACCACCAGCCCTGGGATTGGCGTATGGATGGTGCCAGGTGCCAGTGTTCCAGAAGGAAAGGGCGGCAGCGCCTGATTGGTCAGCGCCGTGCCGTCTAGGCTGGTGAGGACGGCCGCGACGGCGATGACCGTGCCCGGCGGCACACCGCTCTGCAAATCGGGCCAGATGGTGTTCCATGGAATGGTCACCTCGTAGCCTTCGCCGGGGACCAGCGAGAAAGAGTTTGTGCCGTTGCTGCGGACTTGGAGTCCATAGTTTAGGCCGCCGACGATGGGGCCCAGCTGGCTGGGCGTTCCCCAATTGGCGTGCAGACCTCGCACCCCGCGAAAGAATGGGAGGTAGGGCGTCTCGGTGCCGCCGATGCTTACCGCGACCAGATCGGCGCCAAAGCCCGGCACACTTGGCGCGAGCAGCGGCAGGGACGACACGTACAAGTCGAGGGGCGTGTCTACATCGGAGGCAGCGCCGGCCAGCGACTGAGGACCGGTGCTGGCGCCGAAGTCCACGTCGATGACCAAAGTGACGCTGTGGGTGTAGAACGGGAAAATGCCCTCCAATCCAATGGACAGCGCGTGGTCGTCGGCGTTGAGCTCCATGGCTTCGAGGCGACCGACCCCATCACCGATTGAGCTTGGATTCACCTGGGTGGTGATGCGGTGGTCCAGGTCGTCGAAGCGGCCGTCGGGTAGAAGCACCTGGGAAGGGACGACCATTGGCGTGTCGGTGATGCGGCTTTGAAGCACCGCGTGGACCCAGGTTTGATCCACGAGCTGCTGGTCTAAGACTTGGGTTCCAGGGCCCATCGCGTACACAGGGACATCGGTGTTGGTGTGGTTCCTCCAGCGCCAGCTCACCTCGGGCAGCACGCCAGCGGGTGCGCCGTTGAGGACCTGTAGACCGCCCGTCTCGTGGTCCGCGGTGACAATGAGCGTGACTTCGTGCGGTTGATCTACGGACCAGTCCATGACCGCCTGAACTGCCTCGTCGAATGTGGTCACCTCGCCCACTTGCAGGTCGAGGCGGTTGCCGTGGCCAGCGTGGTCGATTCGGGCGCCTTCCACCATTAGGAAGAAGCCTTCGGGGTTGTCCTGGAGGTGTCCCAACGCCACGGTGGTGAGGGCGGCCAGGGACGGGATGTCTTCGGTGCCGTCTCGCAACACGTCGTAGGGCAGATGGGTGGCGAAGAAGGCGCCGTGAATGGGTAGCTCGGTTGCGTCGGCCAGCGTCTGGGTCGAGTCCACCCAGGTGATGCCTCGGGTAGCCATTTGATCGAGAAGGCCATCGTCGGAGCGCTGGGAGTCCGCGTGGGATTGGCCGTACACAAAGGCCCAGCCACCTCCCAGCAATAGATCGACGGGGCTGTCGAGCTGCAGGGACGCGATGGCGGCCTGGTCGCTGCGATTAGCGTGATGGGCCGTGAACACCGCGGGGGTGGCGTGGGAGAGCTCGGACGTGGTCACCACGCCGGTGGACCAGTCGTTCGCGGCCGCGAGCTCCAGCACGTTCTCGACGGGCTCAAAGAACCGGTTCATTCCGACTGCGCCGTTCCACGTGTGATGCCCGGCGGCTAGGGCCGTTCCACAAGAGGCCGAGTCACCAATGCCATCGAGGTTTGCGGTGCGAACCAGGCCCTGGACCGGTAGGGTCTGCATGGTCAGTCCAGTCTCGGCGCCATGCGTGTACCAGGCGGCGGCTTTGACCGCCTCGGGGCCCATGCCATCGCCAATCATCAGAATCACGGCGCGCGGAGTGGCCAGAGTGGTGGTTTCGGTGGATTGTCCGGTCTCGATGGTTTGGGACGGCGGCGGTTTGTTTGACTCAGCGCGGCTGCACCCCAACCCCAACGCAAGGCACGCGACCCAGGCCGCGGATTGCCGCCGTGCGGTTCGGTCTCTCATGGTGCGCGCCTCCAAGCCGAGCTTACCATGGAGAGGTCATAACCGCGTGCAGAGCGGGGAGGGAGAGCCCCGTAAACAACAAAACCGACGCCCTTTGAGGGCCGAAGGATGCGGTTCCCCCGGTCATTCCCCAGGTGTTTTTCGAACGCTCCGGTGGCGCCCGTGGCACAGGGAGCCGCAATGTCTACCTGCTCACACAAGACACGGTCGTCGCCAGGCTCGCACGTTCGAGTCTGCGAGGTCCAGATGGTGAACGGCGGCTTTCATGCGTCGAAAAACGCCTCGGGCGATGGGTTTGGACGGGTTGCCGCTACCGCCCAGAGCTGCGGAGATACCGGTAATAAACCGGGTACTGGAATACACAGCTTCCATGTCGCTCGCGGCGGTGCCCACGTCCTCTGCAGTGACGTCACAGACCGCCAGAGACGTCGTGAACCCGCCAGACTCCTGACACACCCGCCGCCGAACTCGCTGGGAATGGCCGGTATTGGACACCATCACACCCTTGCCTCCACCCCACCAAATCCCAGCCAATACCTTCTTTCGGGTCATGCCGCGTGCCAGGCGAATGCCGTCGCGCACTGCGGCAGCCCGGTCTCGGGGACAGGGTGTGCATGGGCTTATCCAAGGGGAATTCCATCTTACTTCAGTCACAAATGCGATAACAGGTTCTAGTTACGCCAAATCACTACTCCAAATTGCCCAGCCGTCCCAAACGACCTCCAGATCGCTTCCCGCCCACCGCTAACTGTTCGGCCTTTTCCGTTCGCCACTAGGACTCGTCAGCACTAAGAAGAAGACATGACTGTCCTGCTCGCAAGCCTCGCTCTCGGGGTAGATATAGATGTACTGGGTGTGGGCCCAACATCCCTCGAAACCGCCTCCGCCGCCTGTCTAAGGGACTCGGAACTCACGGCTTCGCAACCTCGCTCGCCCGCGTTCGCGGACCTTGTCCAGGCCCTGCTGTCCCGTACGCCCGACGAGCGGATGGCATTTCTTGGCCTAAACGGGTCCCTACCATGGCCTAGCGAAGCCGTGCACGCCACCTCCATACCCAATCTGCCGCTCTCCAAGTCCGGCACCGTCGCCGCTTGCGCCGCCGTCGGCCAGTATTGGATCGAAGAGGGCATGAGGCTTCGCACCCTCTGCGTCGACAAGAAGGAATGCAAAGACACCATGCCCGCCGACGTGTGGAAGCCCCTGCACGAGCTCACCACCACGTCTGATAATGAGACGTTCTACGTGGGCCTTCGCGAGCACGAACCACCGCTTGGGATTTGGCAAGACCCCCTACCCTTCTTAGACCGAGGCTGCACAGGTCCCCAAGCCGCCACAGACGAGCATCTGTGGGTGGACGCCAACGACCTGGCTGCTGGCCGCGCCAGCTGTCTGCAGATCTTAACGCTTCTGAACGGCGCTGTACCTGGATTCTTAGCCGAGGGCTGCAGCCCCAGCCCCTGGGCCAAGACCACAAATGACAAGCCAAACATCATCCGCGTACAGGATTCCTCATTGGGCGTCGCCGTGCAAGTAGACCCCGACCATCGCAACCAAACCCACCTGAACATCGCGGCCATGGACCCCAACGGCGTAGATTGCCTCGACTGGGGAACCCTACATCGCAACCAAGTCCACCGCTGGCGCAGCGCCCAGGCCGAGGCCGCCTGCCCCGACGAAGAGCTGGCCATCGCAGACCGCGTGGCCCTGTGCCCAACCCATCGCGCGGCTGAGCTGGAGCGATGCACCAACGGGGATTCCGGCGCCTGCCTAGTGTCCGCGCACATGACCCTCGAAGGCCTCGGCGCGACTGCCGACATCCGTGCGGGGGTAGACCTCTACGACCAGGCCTGCGAGCTTGACGATGCAGCCGGCTGCGCCAAAGTCACCGAACACGCGGACGCAATCGCAGGTTGGTTCACAGAAGCGTTGGCGCTGGCAGCACCACTCCAGGAGCCCGTCGTCGAAGACGTCCCAGCGGACGTACCCACCGAATTGGCCCCAGGGATCGACAGCGAGGACCCCCAAGTGGACGGCGCTGATGCCGAAGTCATGCCTGATGGCGAAGAGGAAGCGCTCCTTGAGCCCGCGCCGGTGCTCCCCGACACCGCTGGAGCCTCGCTGCTAGATGCCGTTAGCTTGATGGACCAATACGGCAAGCGGCTCGATAAACCTTGGCTCCAAGAGCGTCGCACGGCGTTGTTGGCCCACTACCTGTCCACTTGGAAGACCCTAGAGGCGGCCCGGTTGATGGACACTGAGCCCGCCTTCGCGCCAGAGGTCATGGAAGCGACCCAGGCCCGCATCTTGGAGATTGAAGCGCGAAGGACACAGATCCTAGAGGCAGGGTCCGCCCCGGCCGTGAACTCGGACGAGGTCGCTCCCAGGGCGCAGTAGCCCTCACGCTACATCCTGAACCCACCGCC
>JAACDH010000200.1 GCA_009936995.1 Rhodobacterales bacterium | reverse complement strand
GTGCTTACCAAGTGCCGTGGCCAGGGTGGTCTTTCCGGCGCCGATCAGTCCGGCGATACCGATGAACAGATCCTGAAGTGCGTGCTCTGACATGTGTTTTCTCCTTCGAAGACACCACGCTAACCGATTGTAGCGAGATTACGGAACCGTTGGCGCGTTGATGGGTGCGATGGACGACGTCAGGTCGAAGTCCCAGAATGCGCCATAGTCGGGGTCGTAAGTTCCGGTCGCGAAGCTGGTGGTGGGACTTGGCGCATACGAAGACTCGAAGCCAGCACCTTCGTAGAGTAGGTTGATGTGCACGACGGCGCGGTCGTTGAGGCCGAGTAACGCGCGAGACAGCTGAAACTCGACGGCCTGGTTGGCTTCATCTTCGGCGTAGCCGTTGCGACCGGAGCCCAGCCACAGGGGCGTCTCGATCCATTCGTTGGTGGACCAAGTGAGCAGGCTGTTCCAGGTGTCGCTGACCTGCCAGCGGACCAGGTGGCGGACAGGAAAGGCGAGCGCCGGCTGCTGTGTGTTGAAGGTGACGCCGTCTGTCGCGCCGTCTTGCCCGTTGCCGACGTAGATCAGCACCCAGTGGTTCGAACCGCCGGTGACGAGGTCGAGGTGGGAGACGCCCACGAAGAGGGAGTCGGCGTCCCAAGTGATGTGAGCGGTTCCGCCGTCGATGACAAACAACTCGTCCTGGGTCCAGTCGGACAGGTCGCCGTCGATGGTGATGTTGTGAGACCAGCCACCTGGGGTTGTGGAGAGGGTCGTCGAGAATGTCGTGTTGGTGGTGCTCGTGGGAACAGTGCTAGTCGAAGACATGCTGCTGGACGTCGTTGTAGCGGCCGAACCTGTGTCGACCTTGGCGGGCTGGATTCCCGGCCCACAGGCGACGAGGGCCGGCAGCATCAGGCGTTTCATCAATGCGCCAGCTGGGTGAGGTTTGCGATGGTTTGCCAGCGTGTGCGGACGAATGGTGGCCAGGGTTTACCGCTTCGGATCCAGTCGGTGAGCCAGGTGCGGGTCTTCGGATCGGAGGGGTAGCCCGAACCAAGGACGCCCCACTCCTTCTTGAGTTCGTCGAGAAGAGTGTCTCGAGTGGTCTTTGCGAGGATGCTTGCGGCGCCAGTTCCGGCGTACGTGGGGGCGGCCTTGGGTGCGACTGCCCAGGTAGGTTGGATGTCGTCGCCCACCATGGCCTGAATCCGGTCGATAACCTTAGGAATACCGCGTGGAGGGCCCAAGGCGTCCATCCGGACAAGATCGGGCCTCCAGGTTCGGACCAGATCGGCAATCACGGTCTCTTCGAGGGTGTTTAGGTTCCCTTGATCGATTTCGATGGCGCTGACCAGTCGAACATCGGCCTGTCCTAATTCTGACAAAGCGGCTCTGGCTAGCGATCGACGCTTCACTGAGAGGCGCTTGGAGTCGGCCGCACCCGCGTCCCGCAGGAGCTGTTCCTCTACGTCCTCAGTGACAAATCCGCCGATGACCAATGCGCCCAAAACACAGCCTCGTCCAGCTTCATCGATGCCCAATACTCGCATGTCTAAGTCCTCTGCCCATTCATAGCTTCGCGGAGTGGCAAATGCGAGGTGGACGAATGGGTCGCAGTGTCGTATGTGACGCCTCTTATGAGGCGTACCGCACATGGCTGAACATGTCGTCAAGCGTGGCCTGGATATCCCTATCAAGGGACGGGCTTCGGGAGAGATCATCTCTCTTGAGTCCCCTGCGAGCATCGCCTACGCACCCACCGAGTTCCGGGGAATTACCCCTCGTCTCGCGGTGCGAAAAGGTGATGAGATCAAGCAGGGCCAGTCGCTCTTCTTTTCCAAGTCCAACCCCGACCTGGTCTTCCGGTCCCCCATCGCGGGAAACGTTACCGAGGTCCGCCGTGGCGCCCGACGGGTGATCACCGACTTGGTGGTCGAGGCCACCGACAGTCAAGAGGTCGAGACGCTCACATCTCACAGCCTCGACGGACTGAAGTCGGTCTCTCGCGCAGACGCTGTGGCTGCGATGCTGGCTTCGGGGCACTGGTGTGCCATTCGCACCCGGCCTCTCGACAACATCGCCGATGCCGAAGTGATGCCCCAGAGCATCCTCATTGGCGGCATGGAGACGGGTCCTGCCCAGCCTCTGGCCACCGAGCTGATGAGCGCCGACGACGCCGACGCACTGCAAGCCGCGGTATACGCGCTCAAGGCATGTACAGACGGCAAGGTCTTCCTCACCGAGCGATCTGCGGGCGGCCATCCGGCCCTCTCCAAGATCGACGGCGTCGAGCGACACACCTTCTCTGGGCCGCACCCCGCGGGTGACCCCGGCGTTCAGGTCAACCTCATCGACCCCCCTCGCGGCGTCAATGTGGTGTGGACCATCCGCGCATGGGATGCCGTGGCGCTCGGTCGCACGTTGCTCTCTGGCGCCTTCGACGGCACCCGCGTCTACGCAGCCGTCGGCGCTGGCGTAAAGGCTCCCCGACTGGTGAAGACGGTCATCGGCGCACCCCTGACCAGCTTGGTCGGCGACACGGTCGAGGGCAACCTTCGCTGGATTGTCGGTTCGGTGCTCACGGGAACCACATCCGAGCCCGGTCGTTGGGCCGGCTACTACGCCCGCACCGTGCACGTACTCGTCGACGAGTACAAACGCGAGCTCATGAGTTGGGCCCTGCCGTCCTTGGGTCAGTGGTCCTTCTATCGCTCGTTCGTGAGTGGCTTCTCGAAGGCGACGCGCGAATACGATCTTCGAACGGGACTCCACGGCGGCCGCCGCGCCATCGTGCCTATCGGTGCGTACCCAAAAGTGGTGCCCACGCCCGACATTATGCCCCAGTTCCTGTTTAAGTCCATCCTGGCCAACGACCTCGAAGAGTCCATCCAGCTGGGAATGCTGGACATCACCTTCGAAGAAGCGGCCCTCTGCACCTTCATTTGCCCGTCGAAGACGGAGTTTGGCGTGATTCTTCGCGACGGACTCAACTTCTACGAGAAGGAGGCCTAAGATGCGTGATAGTATCGAACGGCTCTTCGACAGCCTGCGTCCTAATTTCGAGAAGGACGGCAAGCTCGAGTACTTCTACCCCGCCTTCGAGGGTATGGAGACCGCGTTGCTCACCGTCGGTCACCGCACCCAGGCCGACGCACATGTGCGCGACCCCCTCGACATGAAGCGCATGATGATCTTTGTGCTCTACGCACTGATCCCTTGCATCCTCATGGGCTGGTATAACGCCGGTAACCAAGCGTATCTGTCCGAGGGTGTTCAAGCCGCTCCCCTAGACGCGCTGATTCGCGGCGGCTGGGCCATGCTGCCCACCATCCTCATGAGCTACACCGCGGGTGGCATCGCCGAGCTCATCTTCTGCTTCGTTCGCAAGCACGAGATCAACGAGGGCTTCCTGGTCACGGCCATGCTCTTTCCGCTCACGCTTCCGCCCACCATTCCCCTGTGGATGACCGGCGCTGGCATCATCTTCGGCGTGGTCATCGGCAAAGAAGTGTTCGGCGGCGTCGGCATGAACATCCTCAACCCGGCTCTTACCGCCCGAGCGTTCGTGTTCTTCACGTACCCTGCGTACATCTCGGGCGCCAAGGTCTGGGATGCCGGTGGTAGCGACATCTTCGCGACTCCCGACGCACTGGTCGACGGCTACACGGGCGCAACCCCGCTCCTCGCCGCCGCCTCTGCGCCTGCGGGCAGCGACCCCGTCGCCGCCATCACCGCCGCTGGCTGGAGCTTCAAGGACCTCGTCCTGGGATTGCACCCGGGCTCTATGGGCGAGACCAGCACCGTCGTCATCGCCATCGGCGCCGCGTTCCTCATCTTCGTCGGGATCGCCTCCTGGCGGACCATGGTGGGCGGTGTGGTTGGACTGTTGGCCACCACCTTCTTGTTCAACATGATCGCGGGCCCCGAGTCCAACCCGATGATGCTGCTTCCCCCGCACTATCACCTGGTCATGGGTAGCTTCGCGTTCGGCATCGTGTTTATGGCGACCGACCCCGTCAGTTCGTCGGCCACGCCGGTCGGCAAGATCATCTATGGCTTCTTCATCGGCGTGCTCTGTGCCCTGATTCGGGTGGTTAATCCCGCCTACCCAGAGGGTATGATGCTCGCCATCCTGTTCATGAATGTGTTCGCGCCGCTGATTGACTACGTCATCGTGAAGCGCAGCACCGCTCGCCGGGCCAAGCGCCTGGCGGCCGTCTAGGGGGGCAACTATGGCTTTCTCAAGCGGATACACGATTGGCTTCGCGACTGCAGTGTGCCTCGTGTGCAGCCTGTCCATCGCGTCGGTCTCTGTGGGGCTCAAGGAGCGCCAAGATGACAACAAGCGTCGTGATCTTCAAAGCAACATCCTCGGTGCGTTGGGTCTTCCCGAAGACGGTCACGATCTCGTCGGCGAAGAGATTGATCAGCTCTGGGCCGCCCGCGTGGACTTCCGGGTCATCGACCCGTCCGGCGCACTCGTCGTCGGCGCCGATGGCGACCGCGATGGCGATGGCGACCTGGATGAAGAGGACGTTTTGATCTCCTTGGGCAACGCAGAAGAGGGGGCGGTTCCCGACCTTTGTTCCCTGTACGTTCGCAAGGACGGCGATAAGGAGGCTTCCTACGCCATTCCGATGATGGGCGACGGACTGTGGGGTCCAATCACGGGCTACCTCGCACTCAATCCCGAAGCCACGTTGGTCACGGGTGTCACGTTCTTCGCTCCCAAAGAGACCCCAGGTCTGGGTGCCGAGATTCAAAACGCCAAATTCAAGGACCAATGGGTCGGTAAGAAGGTCGTTGATTCTACCGGCAAGGGCAAGACCATCCAAGTCGTCAAGGGCGCGGCCGATGTGCTCTGTCCCGGCGAGACCGACTGGTGCGTAGACGGCGTCTCGGGCGCCACCATCACCAGCCGTGGCGTCGACGTCATGGTCGCTCAATCTCTGGACTGGTACGACAACTACCTCATCACACTGCGTGGACGGTAAGCATGAGCTCTCCTGCAACCGAAATTAAGGCCGATAGCGCGCCGATGTTCGTCTGGAACAAGAAGACGAAGGCGTTGATCACCGACCCCTTCCTCGACGACAACCCCATCACCGTTCAGGTACTGGGGATTTGTTCGGCGCTCGCGGTCACCGTTCAGCTGAACACCTCCCTGGTCATGGCGGCCGCCGTTACCGCGGTTATTTGCTCGAGCAACGTGACCATCTCGATGGTCCGCAACCTAATCCCGCCGCAGATTCGCATCATCGTGCAGCTGTCGATCATCGCGTCTATGGTCATCGTGGTCGATCAGGTGTTGCAAGCCTTCTTGTACGACATCAGCAAGGCCCTCTCGGTCTTCGTCGGCCTGATCATCACCAACTGCATCATCATGGGCCGCGCCGAGGCATACGCCATGGCCAATCCGCCATGGCAGTCCTTTCTTGATGGCTTGGGCAATGGTCTAGGCTACGGCGCCATCTTGGTGACGGTCGCCTTCTTCCGCGAGCTGTTCGGCTCCGGCAGCCTCTTTGGCTTCCAAGTGGTGCCTGAAGCGGCCTACGACGCGGGCTACGAGAACATGGGCCTCATGGTCCTGGCTCCTGGCGCCTTCATTCTCCTCGGCCTGCTCATCTGGGCACAGCGGTCGTACACCGGCTTCTCGGAGGCATAGGTCATGATTGAAGAACTTCTCTCGCTGGCTGTTCGCTCGATTTTCGTCGAGAATATCCTTCTGGCCAGCTTTCTCGGCATGTGTTCCTTCTTGGCCTGCTCCAAGAAGGTCGAGACCGCCGTGGGCCTCGGACTCGCCGTCGTCTTCGTGCTCACCATCACCTCTCCGGTGACCTGGGCCCTGAACGAGTTCCTGCTTAAAGATGGCGCGCTGTACTGGCTCGGCATGCCGGACGTCGACCTGTCCTTCCTCGGCTTCATTAGCTTCATCGCGGTCATCGCCGCCATGGTTCAGCTGGTCGAGATGATCATGGACAAGCACACCCCTGGTCTTTACGCCCAGCTTGGCATCTTCCTGCCGCTCATCGCCGTCAACTGCGCCATCCTCGGCACCAGCTTGTTCTTGGTCGAGCGCGAGTACGGTTTTATTGAGTCCACCGTCTTCGGGTTCTCCTCGGGCATCGGTTGGGCTTTGGCCATCATCGCCATGAGCGCCATTCGGTACAAAGTTCGGTACTCCAATGTGCCTAAGGGCCTTCGTGGCCTCGGCATCACCATGCTCACCACGGGCCTGATGGCCATCGCCTTCATGGCGTTTGCCGGCATCCAGCTGTAAGCGGAGAATCATCGTGGAAATGCAAACATTTGCGCTGTCAGTGGTCGTCTTCACCGTCATCATCCTGGTCTTGGTAGGCATCCTCTTGGTCGCTCGCAAGTCGTTGGTGTCCGAGGGCGAGGTGTTGATCCTCATCAACAACGACCCCGAACGCAGCCCCAAGGTCCCCGCAGGCCAGACCCTACTGTCGGCCCTCGCCGGTCATCAGATCTTCGTGCCCTCTGCTTGTGGCGGCGGCGGCACCTGCGCCATGTGCAAGTGCAAGATCCTCGAAGGCGGCGGCGATGTCCTGCCCACCGAGAGCGGCCATCTGACCCTCAAGGAGCGCAAGAACAACGTGCGCCTCGCTTGCCAGGTCAAGGTCAAGCAGGACATGAAGATCGAGATCGACGAAGAGGTCTTCGGCGTCAAGAGATTCGTGGGCACGGTCAAGTCGAACAACAACGTGGCTACGTTCATCAAAGAGTTCGTGGTTCAGTTGCCGGAGGGCGTCGAGCTCGAATTCGAGTCCGGCGGTTACATCCAGATCGATGTGCCGCAATACGAGGTCAAGTTCTCGGACTTCGAGATTGATGAGCAGTACCGCGGCGACTGGGAGCACTTCAAGTTCTTCGACCTGGTGGGCAAGAACGACGAGGACGATGTCAACCGCGCCTACTCCATGGCCAACCACCCGGCCGAGGGCGACATCGTGATGCTAAACATCCGAATCGCGACACCTCCCCGCGGTGCCGACTGCCGTCCCGGACTGTGCTCCAGCTACATCTTCAGCCTGAAGCCAGGCGACGAGGTCACCCTGTCGGGCCCTTACGGCGAATTCGCTATCAACGAGACTGAGCGCGAGATGATCTACGTCGGTGGTGGCGCCGGTATGGCACCGCTCCGCAGCCAGCTCTTTCATCTCTTCCACACCCTGAAGAGTAAACGCAAGGTGTCGTACTGGTATGGCGCTCGCTCCCTTCGCGAGGTGTTCTACGAAGAGGAGTTCCGGGCCATCGAGCGCGAGTTCCCCAACTTCAGCTTCCACATCGCCTTGAGTGAGCCGCAGCCTGAAGACAACTGGGAAGGGCTTGTGGGCTACATCCACAGTGTCGTGATCAATGAGTACCTCACCAAGCACGATGAGCCCGACGACTGTGAATACTACTTCTGTGGTCCACCGCTGATGCTCAAGGCCGTGCTCAAGATGTGCGACGACTTTGGTGTGCCTGACGAGAACATCCGCTTTGACGACTTCGGCTGAAATCATAGAACCGGCGTCTCGAACCGAGCACTTGGACCCACATACCTGCACGCACATTCGTACAATGGGTGTTTGGCCCGGCGTCCTCGGCCCGATATGCCAGGTAGCTTGATTTCTTTCTGGGCTTCAAGTTAAGCAAATGATGGGTCTGTTTCTGGTTTCAGAGCGGACCCTTTCTCTTTGGGCTCCTAGCCGCGTTGTTAGGTTGTTAGTTGTTAGGGTCAGGTATTTCCACTTTCCACTTCCCACTTTCGCGGAGGAACCATGGTGCTGCTGATCGTCGCGATGCTGGGCTGTACCCGAATTGAGCCGGCGCCCGTACACATCGACGGGCAGGCGCTGGGCACTACCTGGAGCGTGACCATTGGCGCGGGCCAGGTGGACGCGGTCGCGGCGCGGTTGGCGACCGAGCAAGCGCTGGCGTCGGTGGACGCGGCGATGTCGACCTGGCGGGATGACAGCGAGCTGATGCGGATCCGACGTGGTCCAGGTCCGGTAGAGGTGAGTCCTGAGACCGGCGCGGTGGTGATGGCGGCCCTCGATCTCGCGAAGATGACGAACGGCGCCTTCGATCCGACGGTCCAGCCGTTGATGGAGCTTTGGGGGTTGCACGGCGAGGCACGGACGACGGCGCCTACCCAAGACGAAGTGGACGCGGCGCTGGCTCAGGTGGGCTGGCAGAAAGTGACGGTGCAGCCCGGCCTTGGAGTCGCGACAGTCGACGGCGGAGGCACGGCGCTGGACCTCTCGGCGATCGCCAAAGGGCACGCGGTGGATCGGGTGTCGGATGCGTTGAAGGCCATAGGCGCCCGCGTCTTGTTGGTCGAAGTGGGCGGCGATGTGAGGGGGGTCGGCCAGGGGCCTAACGGTCCGTGGAGACTTGGCGTAGATTGGCCCCAGGAAGGGCTTGAGCCCGGAGAACAGCTGGCCGCGGTGGTCGCTCTAGTCGACCGGGGGATGGCCACCAGCGGCAACTACCGCAACACCTACGAGGTGGACGGTGTTCGGGTGGTCCACACGCTCGATCCGCGGACGGGGCGACCGGTGTACGGTAAAATTGCGTCGGCGACGGTAGTGGCGCCAGACTGTCAGACCGCCGACGGCTGGGCCACTGCGCTGATGGTCCTGGGACCCGAGGCCGGTATGGCCGCCATCGAGGCACGATCCCAGCTCGAGGCCCTGCTCCTTGTTCCCGACGGAGATGGCTTCCGCGACGTACAAAGCACTGGTATGACTTCGATACTTACCCAGACCAAGTCGTCGATCAAGACGTACGAAGAACCCGCGCGCTGAGCTACAACTTGGGGCCGGGGAACAGGTGCAGCTGACCGGGGTCGGGATGATCTCGTCCCTGCGGCGATCGACGCGTCGTAGCCGGACCCCTTAGGCGTGGCCTGGGGAGTCTTCGGCGAACGCGACCGTCGAGATCTAAACTCGCCGCTGGTTCATGTTTTACGTAACAAAGACGGTCGACTGGATACAAAGAAGCCGTTAGAAACAGTCTTGGAGGTCGTCGTGGAAATACTGCTCTCCGTCGGGCTATTTGCCGTCGCTATGCTGGGCATGAGCGTCGGAGTACTCTTCAAGGGGCAAGATCTTCGCGGCTCCTGTGGCGGCGGAGAAGTGCACGACGAACAAGGCGAATCGATGTCGTGTGGCGCGTGTCCCAAGGCCGAGAAAGAGCTGTGCCCGTCAGACGACCCGTTGGTTCTTTTGGCTCAAATTGGCCATCCAAATCCGATCGATCATCGATAGGCTACGCGTCAGTTTGCCGTCAAAGGCGCTCCACTCCCCGCCTCGGTCGAGCATTGCCGTGGTAGGACAAGCAGCAGAGGGAGTTATCGATGTCTCAATGGCTCGTCACAAAGGGCAGCAACCAGTTTTCCGTCGAAGGGCTCTCCGAGCTCAAAGGCATGGTGACTGGCAAGCAGTTGGTGCCCGGCGATCTCATCCAGCCCCCGGGTGCTACGGATTGGATCTATGCGGTAGAAATTCCCGACCTGAAAGTGATCTTCGACCAATACGGCGACGATTACGACGACGACCTCACGCCCACGGGCCCGGGTCGCGGCTTCATGATGGGAATGGCTACCATTCTAATCGGAGTAACCCTGGTGGGCGGTTTCTCGATGTTCAACCTGTTCCAACAGCTGCCGAACGGCGATGAGCAGCTGATTGGCGAGGGCGGCCTCACTTACTCCGAGATGGTGGTCACCGAGTTGGGGGTCTCCCTGCTCAGTGAGCCTGACGAGCGCGCTAGCCCGACGACGGCCATCGAGAAGAACGCCATCCTCGAGCTGCTCGCCAAGCGGGGCGACTTCTACCGCGCTCGCAACAAAGCTGGCGCCGAAGGCTGGATCTCTGAGTCGGCGGTCATCCCGATGTACCAACTCGGTGGTGCCGACGTTCGCGACGAGTACGATCCGCTCTACAACCCCGACAACTACGTCGAGGTCGCCAACGCGAGTTGGCAGCAGATGCCTGGTCAAGAGGACGAGGAAGAGGTGATCACCGTTTTCCAGTTCATGGTCCGGAACTCCTCTCGGTACGGCATGGCCGACATGGTCTTGCTCGCCACGATCAAGGATGCCAAGGGCGTCGAACTTGAGCAGGTCGAGATCCCCGTCGAGGGTTTCATTCCGGCCGGTCAATCCACGATGGTGGGTACGCTACAACCCGAAGAAGACGATGAAGATGGCGAGCCCCGCTTGCTCACCCACGTCAGCTTCGGCGACATGGTGAAGGAAGACCCCGAGCTTCAGCTTCGCTACTCCGAAGGCGTCGAAGTCTCCATGATGAGCGGCGACTTCACCAATGCGGTCATCGACATGCTCGAGCTTCGCGCCATTCCAGACGGCGAGGCGATTGAGGCGCTCTCCGTGCGAGAGTAGATCAAGCGTCGCGGCGTACACTAGAGCGGCGTCGGAGCAACCACAAGGGCAGGAATATCCAGGCACCACTGGAATCCTGCCCTTTGTTGCAACAGCCGCTCGCGTACTGAGTGGCCGTGGGATTGGGGCCCATTAAAGTGGGCAGTGGCGTGTGTAGATTGCCAGTGTTCTGGGGATCGTGTCGCGACATGGGCCATTGGAGGTCTTGGTCGGCGGCGCCATCGGTGTGCCACGCGAGCACCTCGCCTTCGCGGGTGGTGATCACCACCTCGAGCCATCCGTCTCCGTCGAGGTCTCCCAGCGCAGGCCCACCAATAGACCAGCCGCCGGTAAAGTGTGGGAAGCTAGGAGCAACTTCTCCGTCGGCGTCCCAGGCGTATAGAAAGTGGCCGCCGCTTGCGTGCAAGACGTCCGACTTACCGTCTCCGCTGACATCGGCGATGGTGGGCGAGGACAGGAAGGAGATGTCGTCGATCTGACGGGGATAACCGGAGAAAGAGTCTCCGGTTGCGCCGTCCCATACGCCAACGCCGTGCTGGAAGTCTAGCTTGGTCGTCAGGGCGAGGGACACCAGCCACTCTACGCTGACGCCGCCGATGACCACGTCGGGTACCCCGTCGCCGTTGAGGTCGCCGAGGGCCGGATTGTTGACGGCGGACAGCAGGGTGCCGCCGGTGAAATTGGAGGCGTCGCCGAGGGCGTCTGCGGTCCAGCCCATGTCGTTGAATTCGGTGCCGTCGGCGCGTACGACGGAGGAGGTGCCGAGCATGGCGTTGGACATCAGCTCGAGTGTGCCGTCGCCGTCGAAGTCGGCCAAGCTGATGGACGTGGAGTGGCCCTCACCGATGACAGGTAGGACGCTTTGATTGAGCAAACCTGGACGGTTTATGGGCATGTTTGGCCAGATCTGTGCGGTGGCCAGATCGATGATGTAGAACACGCCAGCCCCCATCTCGGGGATCTCGTTGGTTCCGATGGCGCAGTCCAGATCGCCATCGTTGTCGATGTCGCCGAGGGCAGGAGAGGCGACGATTCTGGCCCCTTGCTGGCTGCAGTCGTCGTATTGGCAGAGCAGCAGTGGGTAACCGGGGTAGATCGAGCCATCGCCTTGCCACACATAGAGTCGTTGATCCAGGGCGCCGATGACGATCTCGACGTCGCCGTCACCGTCGATGTCGGCCAGAGCAGGCGTACCTGCAAAGCCCTGGTCCCAGGCGGTAGCTCGTCCCCACTCTTCGGGGGCGTGACCGTCGATCTGCACGGGAAATCCTGGGTGAAGGGAACCGTCTTGCCGCCAGGCCCAGAGATTTCCGTCTACATCTCCGGCCACGACTTCTGCGACGCTGTCCCCATCGAGGTCTCCGAGGGCAGGAGACCCGACGAACCCGGCGCCGTTGGTGGTCACGGGAAAGCCGGGCAGCGCTTCGCCGCGATGGTCGAGGACGTGGAGCTGCCCGTCGCTAGCGGTGAGCAGGATCTCTTGGGCGCCGTTGCCGTCGAGGTCGGCGATGATTGGGCCGGACTCGAGGGACGTCCCAAAAGAGAGCGGGAAGCCGGCCACTGCCGTCGGGTCTTGATGGACCCACACCCCCATTCGGTCGACGCCCACGTTGCCGTCGATGTCTTCGACGGTCAGTCGGAACACCGCCAGGGCCTCGTGAGCGCGCTCAATTCGGTCGACGAGGGTGGTGTCGCGAGTGAGGTCGGCGAAGACCACGGTGGACCAGGACTGAACGTCGAGGGTACCGAGGACACCCGTCTGCGGAGCCGCTCCCTCGGAGAGGGTCTCCCAGGTGGAGGGGTCGGCACCGGTGCCCACCTCTAGGGACCAATGGGCGATATCATGTCGTGGTCCAGCCACAGTGCCGGTGATCGAGATGTCTCCGGCCGTTGGATCCATCCACGAGAACCAACCGGGGCCCTCGAGATTGGCGATGGGCGGAAGTTTGTCTTGGTCGATCCATTGGGCCGCACGGCCCAGATTGAGGCGGCCGTACCCGGTGAACGTGTCCCAGCCGGCGTGGGTCTCCCAGGTGCGGGCTTCGTCAGACTCGTCGACGGTGAGTGCGATGTCGAGGGCGCTGGCGCGGATCAGGTTGCGGATCTCGGCTGGGGTGAGGAGGATGCCCCGCTCGAGTGCGAGGGATTTCAACAGTCCGGCCGCACCTGCGGTGGCGGCGACAGCGCCGGTCGCACAAGCATCGGAGGGGGCCACGATGTCGAGGCGCGGTCCCCAGTTGTTGCAGCCCCAGGTGTTGAAGTAGCTAATGGTGCCTTCGTACTCGCTGGAGTTGTTGCCGCGAATACTGTGCACGTACAGGATGGGGTCTTGAGCGGCGGGCCAGTTGTGGTGGTAGCTGTTTTCGTCGCCGGCTGCGCCGACCAAAGTGACGCCGGCGAGCTCGGCGCTCCGAACGGCGAGACTCGTGGCTGTGGTGTGGGTGAGGGAGCCGATGGCCATGGCCGCCACGTCGATCTGATTGTCGGCCACGTATTCGATGGCGCGCGCCACGCGATCGCCCTGGGTGATGAAGCCGTCGCCGACTCGCAGCGGCACCATGGAGCAGTTTGGGCAGACGCCGATTTTTGATCCATCGTCGGCCGCCGCCACCGCATCACGCATCACCCCGGTGCCGTGACCCGCTGCGACACCCTCTTGGAGTGAGTCGTACGGATTGTTGTCATTCCCAAAAAAGTCCCAACCTGCGATATCGTCGACATAGCCGTTTCCGTCGTCGTCGAGGTTGTCAGAGAACACCGCGATCAGGTCGGAGGGATCGAGCAAGCCATCGGCAGCGTCTTCGCCGTCTGTGGCGTTTACCCGTGGGTCTTCGGCCCAGTCGAGAATATTATGGATGCCGTTTCCGTCTAGATCTCCGTCGGGTACGTCGGTGCCGTTGGCGTCTTGGGGATTGGGTAGCTCGGCCTGGTTCAGTCGGACCTTGTGACGTAGTCCAGCGCTCTGCCACTCGATGCCAGAGTCGAGCACTGCAACAGTGATATCCCAGCTTCCAGTACCGTATCTCCAGGCGATGTCTGCACGAATTCCCGATCCGAATTTTAACTCGTCTGGCAGCACCGAGGCCACGGAACCCTCGGGAATCCAGCTGATCAGCGGCCACTGGCCATCGAGGTCGGGCGGGCAGGCGTCCGGGTTGTCGAAAGCGCAATTGGGGTACGCGGGCGTTGGATGCGCCAGAGCGACCGACAGCAATAGTTGGAGGAGTAGTGGGGACATGAAAGGAATCATACGCCATCCCGCTAGCTGGACGGCTGCAGAAGTCATGATAAGTATATTTATTGTATTTTCATTATTTGGGTATTATTCTTTATTGACCGCCGAGCGGGCCATGGCGGAAAACGGAGACAGACAGATGGGACGAGGCAACACAGCATGGTGGCTAAATCGAAAGAGCACGCCTCAGGATGTTTCATTGGAGGACGAGGCCTCACGCCAACACGCCAAACGCTTGGTGCGCGATCCGCCTAAGCCCGTGGTCCTCGAAGAGGCGGGTGAGCTGATCCGCTCGTGGACGTATGAGCCCGTCGATCTGCAATCGTTCAAAGGCGTGACATAGGCGTCCGCGCGTCACACGGAGTGGTTTTCGTCCATCCCCAATACGGACGTGTTTTAGGTCTCCTGTGGCGCTATGAGTACTCCGGCCGATGGAGGATGATTGTCTGCGCCTACCCAGATCACCATTCGCGGTGCCTGTGAGCACAACCTCGACAACATCGACGTCGATCTCCCGCGGAACGCGCTGGTGGTGTTCACCGGGGTGTCGGGTTCCGGCAAGAGCTCCCTTGCGTTCGACACCATTTATCAAGAGGGTCAGCGTCGGTTTATGGAGTCGCTGTCGTCGTATGCGCGGCAGTTCCTGGGCCAGATGGAGCGCCCTCGGGTAGAGCGGGTGGACGGTGTCTCGCCCACACTGTCCATCGACCAGAAGACGGTGAACCGCAACCCGCGCTCGACGGTGGGCACGGTCACCGATCTTTACGACCACCTCCGCTTGCTGATGGCGCGTCTGGGAACGCCACACTGCCCGGTCTGCGGCACCGAGGTGTCACGGCTCGCGGTGGATCAGGTGGTCGATGATCTCATTGACACTTGTGCTGGGCAGCGCGCCCTGGTTCTGGGGCCCGTGGTTCGAGATCGGAAGGGCGAGTATCGGAAAGAGATGGCCGATCTACTTCAAGATGGCTGGCTTCGCGCTCGCATCGACGGGGTGATGGTCGAGCTGTCCGAGCCGCCCACCCTGGCCCGCTACGAGAAACACACCCTAGAGGTGGTGGTCGACCGGCTGCGCATCGACGGATCGGATCGCGATCGGCTGGCCGAGGCGCTCGAGACCGCGAGCCGTCTGGGGTTGGGTACGTTGGGATTGCACTTTCCCGATGGCGGCGACGACCGGGTGTACAGCACCGAGCGCGGCTGTCCGAATCACCCGCAGGTGTCGATTCCCGAGCTCGAGCCCCGTTTATTTAGTTTCAACGCGCCTCAAGGAGCCTGCGGCGGTTGCAACGGCCTCGGCGTCATCGAGGCCTTCGACGTGGACTTGGTGGTCGATCGAAACCAGAAGGGTTCAGACTGTTATCAGTGCTTCAATGCAGATGATAAGCTGCCGTTTGCGCACTTTAATCGCGGTCAATTCGACCAGGTACTCGGTGCGCTAAAGGCCCCCAAGCGAAAGAAGGTCGCCGACTGGCCTCTGGCGCTCCAAGAGCGGCTGATCTTTGGCGATCCCGAGCTGATCCTCAAGCTGGAGATCGATCGCGGCGCCCGAACCGAGGTTCGCGAGCGGCCGTGGCGCGGGCTGCTGCCGATGGTGGAGATGGTCTGGGAGTACACCGGCCACACGCCCCTCGAGAAGTTCCGCGAGCGCCGCACCTGCGAGGATTGTGGAGGACTTCGCCTGAACCCCGTGGCTCAGGCGGTCACCTTTCGAGGACGCCCGATCACGGACTTTAGCGGCATGAGCGTCGCCCAAGCCCACGACTTCTTCGCGGAGCTGGTGCTGGACGACACCGAGCGCGATGTGGGCGAGCAGCTGCTGGTGGAGATCCGCGAGCGGTTGTCCTTTTTGTACCGAGTGGGGCTCACCTATCTGACATTGGACCGGTCCGCGGCGTCGCTGTCGGGTGGAGAGGCCCAGCGAATTCGACTGGCGGCCCAGGTGGGATCGGCGCTCGAAGGTGTCACCTATGTGCTCGACGAACCCAGTATCGGCCTGCACTCCCGCGACAACCGTCGGCTGCTCGACGCGTTGATTCGACTGCGAGATCGGGGAAATAGCGTGCTGGTGGTGGAGCACGACGAAGAGACCATTCTGGCGGCTGACTGGGTCGTCGACATTGGTCCGGGAGCAGGACGCGAAGGCGGCCGGCTGATGGCATCCGGTCCACCGGCCGAGCTGATGCGATCCGCCGAGAGCGTGACCGCCGCTTGACTTCGTGGGGACCGGGTAATTGACCTGCCCAAGCGCAGAGATACTGCTGGTTCGAAACTGTCTATTATCGGCGCGCGGGTGAACAACCTCCAGGGCGTCGACGTCGATGTGCCGTTGGGGACGCTCACAGTGGTCACCGGGGTGAGCGGTTCGGGTAAATCCAGCTTTGTGTTCGAGGCGCTAGAGAAGAGCTGGCGTTCGATAGATGGCGGCGGCGGTCCCGTGTGCTGCGATCAGATTCTCGGCGCCGACCAGATCGACAAGCTGATCCGTATCTCGCAGACGCCCATTGGCCGCACACCGCGCTCCAACCCAGCCACCTACACCAAGGTCTTCGACACCATTCGCACGCTGTTCGCAGCGGCGCCGGAGTCCAAGGCGCGGGCCTATAAGAAGGGGCGGTTCTCCTTCAACGTGTCGGGCGGTCGCTGCGAGGACTGTCAGGGGGCCGGCGTCAAAGTGGTCGAGATGCAGTTCCTGCCCAGCGTCACCGTAGGCTGCGAGACGTGCCAAGGGCGTCGGTTTAACGCGGAGACGCTCGAGATCACCTGGCGCTCGAAGACCATCTACGATGTGCTGCAGATGACCGTGGCCGAGGCCGCCGAGTTCTTCGAACGGGTGCCGAAGGTCAAGCGAATCCTAGGCACGATGGTCGAGGTTGGCCTGGGCTACGTGCCACTTGGACAGCCGAGTACCACGCTCTCTGGCGGAGAAGCACAGCGGGTGAAGCTGGCCACCGAGCTGCACCGCCCGGCCACCGGAAACACGCTCTACCTCCTGGATGAGCCCACCACCGGCCTGCACTTCGAGGACGTAGCCAAGTTGCTCGCCGCCCTTCAACGACTGGTCGACGCCGGCAACACGGTGCTGGTCATCGAGCACCACAGCGACCTGATTAAATGCGCCGACCACCTCATCGATATGGGGCCCGAGGGTGGCGACGGCGGCGGTCAACTGATCGGCTTTGGTACCCCCGAGGACATCGCCCAGCTGGACACGCCGACCGGTCATGTTCTCGCCGGGCTTTCGCAGATCCGTGACCGTCTAAAGCTGCCGGCACTGGCTGCGGAGGCCGTGTTGCAATACCATCCGGCCGCTGCGAGAACCGGCCCCAGTCAGATCTCGATCCGGGGCGCTCGGAAGCACAACTTACGCAGTGTGGACGTGGATCTTCCCCACAACAAGATCTCGGTGATCACCGGCGTGAGCGGATCCGGAAAGTCGTCGCTGGCCTTCGACACCCTCTTCGCCGAGGGGCAGCGTCAGTACGTCGAGAGTCTGTCTACCTATGCACGACGTTTCCTGGGCCGGCTTGAGCGGGCCCCGGTGGAGTCCGTCAGTGGTTTGTTGCCGGCCATCGCCATCGATCAAAGGGGTGGCGGTCACAACCCGCGCAGCACGGTGGCCACCGTCACCGAGATTCACGACGTGCTCCGGCTGCTTTGGGCCCGGGTGGGCGTGCCCCACTGTCCTCAGTGCGATCGGGTGGTCACCAGTCATCCGCCCAGTAATGCGGCGGGCACCTTGTCCGCCCAGTCGGGCGCAGGCTGGTTGTACACCGCCCTCCGACCGGTCACCGGCGACCTCGCTTCCAGACGGGACGGGTTGGTTCGCGACGGCTGGGTCCGACTCCTCGACCTCTCCGAGGCCACACCCACTCAGGTCGACTTAGAGACCGACGAGGCCCTGCGTCTGTTGGCGGCGGGCGCATACTTGGTTGTGGATCGCTTCGACCCCTCGAAGGTGAACCGCGCTCGCATCTCGGAGGCGTTCGCCACTGCCTACCGTATTGGGGCCAGCCTGGCCTGGTTCCGAGGTCGAAAGGCATCGGACGCCATCCACTTCACCGAGCACGCGACCTGCAGCGAGCACGGCGTGGTCCACGAGTCCGAGCTCACCCCGCGTCACTTCTCGTTCAACTCTCAGCTGGGCGCCTGTGTGCGTTGCGGCGGCCTCGGCCAGGCCCGGGCCATTATGGTCGAACGCTTGCTGGCCCAGCCCAAAGAGGGCGTATGGGACGCGCTGGACCCGCGGGTTGCTTCGGGCCTTCGACGCTCACCGCGCAACCGCGCCCTGGTGAATGCCGTCCTTGAGGTGCACGGCCTCACCGAGAAGTCTCCGGTGACCAAGTGGTCGCCTGCGGTCCTCAAGCACATGCTGCACGGCGGTGGCATGTTCACATTGGCGTGGACCCAGAGCTGGGGAACCACCAAACGAAACGTCCAAGAAGAGCGCGATTGGCCAGGCGTCGTAGGTATTCTCTCGGGTTGGAAGTCCAAGCTGGACTGGCTGCACGACCAGACCACCTGTCCCGATTGTGCGGGCGGTCGACTGCGGCCGTCTCTACTTTCCGTTCGGGTGGCATCGCAGGGTATCGATGACTTCGCCGCGGCCTCGGTCAGCGGCGCCCTGAAGATCGTCCAAGGCTGGAACCTAGGGGGTGCGCGGGGCGAGATCGCCGAGCGGCCCAAGGTCGAGCTGGAGCGTCGACTTGGCTTCCTCGAGGATGTGGGACTTGGATACTTGGCGCTGGACCGTGCCGCGGACACCCTTAGCGGGGGAGAGGCACAGCGAATTCGGCTGGCTTCCCAACTCGGCAGCAGGCTCACCGGCGTCGTTTACGTCCTCGACGAACCCACGGTGGGCCTGCATCCGCGCGGCACTCAGCGCCTGCTAAAGACCTTGGGCGGCCTTCGTGATTTGGGCAACAGCGTCGTGATGGTCGAACACGACACCCAGACCATCGAACACGCCGACTATGTGGTCGATATGGGACCTGCCGCCGGACTTCACGGCGGTCAGGTGGTGGCTACGGGCACCCCGGATGAGCTCCGAGCCAACCCCGACTCGCTCACCGGTCGCTGGCTGTCTGGAGCGCTCGTATTACCGCTTCGCAAGAAGCGCCGGAAGGCGCGCAGCAAGCTCGTTCTCAAGGGTGCGCGGACCAACAATCTACAGGGCCTCAACGTCAACCTCCCCACCGGCGTGTGGATTGGCGTCAGCGGTGTCAGTGGCTCGGGCAAGAGCTCGCTGATCATGGACACCCTGGCGCCGGCCCTACAAGGGGCTATCGGCGCGAACCGACTGGGCGCAGACCACGACAGCCTCACCCTCGGCGAGAAGGTCGACCGGGTGGTGGTGGTGAACCAGTCACCCATTGGGCGCTCTCCTCGCAGCACACCGGCCACGTACTGCGGCATCATGGACGCCCTTCGCACTCTGTATAGCCAGGTCCCCGGCGCCCGTGCCCGTGGCTGGAAACCCGGTCGATTCTCGTTCAATAGTCCAAAGGGCGGCCGCTGTGTGCACTGCGAAGGCCGTGGCTCCATTTTGGTCGAGATGCACTTCCTGCCGGACGTTTGGGTGGTCTGTGATAGTTGCCGAGGTCGCCGTTACGGCCGCGAGACCCTCGAGGTTCGGTTCAAGGACAAGTCCATCGCCGACGTGCTCGCCATGAGTGCCGACGAAGCGCTCGAGCTGTTTAAAGCCCAGCGTCGACTGAAACGCCCCTTGCAGGCCCTGGTCGATGTGGGCCTTGGATACCTAACGCTTGGCCAGCCGGGCACCACGCTTTCCGGCGGAGAGGCCCAGCGCGTGAAGCTCGCATCGGAGCTAACTTCTCGAAAAGGTCACTGCGTCTATATTCTCGATGAACCCACTACGGGACTGCACCTCGACGATGTAGCCCGCTTGGTCGCGGTGCTTCACCAGCTGGTCGATGCGGGCCATACGGTGCTCACCATCGAACATCACCTAGATATTCTTTTCCAAGTGGACCATCTTATCGACCTGGGGCCCGAGGGCGGAACGGGCGGTGGACAGCTGATAGGGCAGGGGGCACCTGCTAAAATAGCAAAGCTAGCGACGCCCACTGGTGTGGCGTTGGCCGAATACCTGCGACGCGCTCGCGGGTGACACATTGCACGAGTGTATGCACCATGTAAAGGACTGGGTGTTTGGAGGAGAGCACATCATGAATCGCACGTTTTTAGGCGCTCTTGCGCTCGCGGCCCTCTCGGGCTGTAGTCAATTCGAAAATCAAGGCATCTTCTACGTGAACATGCCGGTCATGGAGAACGTCGAGTGTGACACCACAATCACCGAAAATATCATCGACTCCGACGCGCCCGTTGGCGATGCCCCTACCACCGATTGGACGTACGCTTACGACGCGACCCTTACGCCGTCAGCGCTGTTCATGCAGGTCTTCTCGGACCGCAACGGAGCCGCCATCGTTCAGATTGGCGCTGATACGTACATCGGGACGGACGAAAAGGGTGTGATCAAGGTCAGCTGGCAAGGCTCTACCGACGGCAGCTACACCGAGACCAATGCCGGCGCCTCGTACACGTACACCGAGAACGAGCAGAGCACGTCCCAGGTCGACATCACCTTGACCAAGAACAAGGATACGAAAGGCTTCTCGGGCAACTGGCAGGTCAGCACCGACACGACGTTGCACTTCGTCGAGACCGATCGTTGGCTGCCTGATGATGTCGGCTTTAACGACGGCTCGATCAATACGGCCATCTTCCTGAACCTGGAAGGCACGGGCTCCAACTCGGCCGAGCAGGATGACTGCGATAGTGATCCCTGCGTCCTCGACAAGGCCGAGATCTGTGAAGGCAGCGTTGGCTTTACCGCCATCGAGACCGATCTTCCCGACGAGGCTTTCTTGTCGGTGCAATACGCGG
>JAACDH010000199.1 GCA_009936995.1 Rhodobacterales bacterium | reverse complement strand
GGCGAAGTGGGTGGGCGCCGTTCGAAAAGCCAAGAACAATCGATCGTTGTGCCAAGCAATGTCCAAGTTGTTGTTGGCGGGCTGGGGCACGACCTCTGCCGAAAGTCCCACGCCGGGAACCACCTGTCGCGCTCCCAGTAGCTCGGGCACCAACGGTGGCGCTGGGTCGGGACCGGTGTCGGCGGACTCTTGGGGACCACAGGCGGCCAGAATCAGTAGGGGAAGGAGACGCATGGGGACCTCGTGCCTGATCAGTGTACGTCGTCTGTGCCAATCACCGTTAAGATTTGGAGCACCCCACCGTCCGGATTGGGCCCTGCGGATGCGTGTTGGGTTCCTTCCCGACGCGCCGCCCAAACCGCTTGTAGACGGTGGATGAAGCAGCCGTCCTCAAGCTCGAAGTCAATGCGTGACGTTGTGGTGATTGGGGCCGGCCTATCTGGGCTCACGGCAGCGTGGGAGCTGACGCGGTCGGGTCGATCCGTTCAGGTGGTCGAGGCGCGTGATCGAACCGGTGGCCGCGCCCATTGCCCCAAGGTGAACGGCCACCCCGTCGACCTGGGCCCCACTTGGGTGTGGGACAGCGAGCGGTCGATTCATCGGTTGCTGAGGACGCTAGATATCCCCACCTTCGCCCACTTCGACGACGGCCTAGACGTCTATGAGTCCGACGGACTACAGCGGGGACGGTTTCCTCGCAGTACCGTTCTTTCCCGGAGAATTGTCGGCGGCGCAGCCAGGGTAGCGGCTACCCTGGCTCAACAGGTCGATGCCATCCAGCTGAACGCGCCGGTGCGCGTCATCGAGCCCATAAAAGAGGGGCTGCGGGTGGTCACCGATGCGGGCCATTTCGATGCGCACCAGGTTCTGGCGGGACTTCCTCCCAGCCTGGTGGCCCCAATGATCTCCGAGCTCGACCCCGAGCGCGCCCAGCTGTGGTCGCGGGTTCCCGTGTGGATGGGCGACATCGCCAAGGTGGCCCTGGTGTTCGACCGCCCGTTCTGGAAGGACCACGGCTGGAGTGGCCGAGGCGCCAGCAGCCGCGGCCCCATGAGCGAAATTCACGATATGTCCGGTCTCGACGACACACCGGCCTGTCTGTTTGGCTTCGTGCCGGAGTCCGCCGGCCTGGACGCGCTCGAAGACCGTGTCCGAGATCAGCTTCTGCGAATGTTCGGTCCCGAGGCCGTGCCCACGCAGGTCGTGCTCCATCCGTGGTGGCGTGAGCCCTTCACCACGACGCCCCAGCATCGCGGCGACCTGCGACTGTTCGGTCACGCCGTGTTGCGAGCGCCGGCGCTGAGTGGGCGATTGCAGCTGATCTCTTGCGAGACTTCGGGCGTCAGTCCGGGTCACCTCGACGGCGCGGTAGAGCGGGCCCAGGCGGTGTGTTCGGCGCGCTAGCTAGACACCTGAATCCAGCCCATCCGACAGCTTCCCACGCGGAAAGACACCGGGCCCTGCACCACCAACTCCACCGTTCGGCTGCTCACGCTGCCTTTGCTTCGGAGGAAGTACAGGGCACCGCTTCCGTCTCCTTTGCCCCGTCCCCAGCCTTCGAGGTGACCGAGCTCGCGGCGTTGGTCGGAGGTGTTCACGCTGATGCCCTGGAGGAGCTCTAGTCGCAGGGGCTCGACGTGGGGCAAACGAAGGGCGGATGCGAGGGCGTTGGTGGGCAGGTAGCCGACGTTCCTGACTTGAACCGAGAGTCGGCGTAGGCCGCCTTCGAGATTGGTTTCAGTGACGTCGATCTGAAGCTTCGGCGCCAAGGCGACGGTCTCGAGCCACAGCTGAGAGAGGCCATTACACACTTCGGCGAGGCGCTCATGGGGCGGGTTCCAGCAGCCAAAACGCGGGTCGAGCCCGCCCACCTCGACGTCGCCGAGCTGTGGGTGATGGACGACCTTCCAGGGGCGGACAATCCGACCTTTGTTGTGGGCTTTGTCCCAGTTGGCGAGGGCGAGCATGTCTTCGCGGGTGAGCTGAGTGTACCAGTCTACGAAGCGTTTGGGGCGGTCGAGCTTGAGCTGTGCGAAGAGGTCCCAGATCTCGGTGACCCAAGCCACGCAACCCCGCTGATTGTAAGCCCAATCGGACAGGTCTCCGCGGATGGGGGTGTCGGGCTCGTAGGTGAACTCCTCGAAGCCGGAGACCATGGGGTAGTCGGTGAGCTCCTTGGCTCGGTCACCCAAGTAGCGGTACAAGGCCAGGTCGGACGGGTTCATTTTGGTGTCGGGTTTGTCGCCACAGGGCCGGATGTGCACGCCTCCGAAGCAGTGCAGGTTCAGCCACGCATAGATCTCCGGGTGGGCCTGCGCGAAGGCGATAATCAGCCGAGATTCGGGCTCGCTGCCCGGATGGTCGCCGGCGCCCACTTGGTCGTGTTCACCACGCCAGTCGAAGGGAAAGTTCCGGTTCAGATCGGGGTAGTTGTCGCCCAGGAAGTTTGGGTCGGGGACATGGTGGCCGTCGAAACCCTGGATGTGGCCTTCGGGCCAGACCTTGTAGAAGGGACCGGCATCTTCGGGGCGTCGAATCAGCAAGAGGCCCGGAAATTCATCGCTCTCGACGAACTCTCCGGTGGGGTCTTTTACCCGCATGACCAATGCGAGGCCGTCCCCGTCGAGGTCTTCGCACACCCAGCGGGCGGGTTGTTGGGGTCGGTCGTCGCGTGGGACCGACCGTACATATCGGCCAGTCTTCAGCACCGCTTCGGCGCCATCAGGCGACACTCGGGGAAGTACGTAGACCAAGCTGTCGTGCAGTCGATCCTGGATGACCGGCGCCAAACCTGCGACGGTGCCGCCCAAGTGGACCCGGAGCAGATCTTCGGCGATGCTGAGGGCGGCGCTGGTTCCGGCGAGCTCGCTGGCGTGCATATTTCCGTCGACCCAGGCGGCCGGGCGAATGCGGTCCGGGTCGCGGCCCACGGTGAGCAGCCAGATATCGCGGCCCTCGGGTGTCTTGCCCAACGAGGAGAGGCGAGCGAGGTCGGGAAAAGCCTTGGCCCACGACTGGAGCTGCGCGGTCATGGCGTCGTGGTCGGGGTAGTCCTGGCGGAAACCCGTGTGCAGGGCGTCGAGGCGTTGGGGCATTTGGATGTCCGAGGCGGGGGTTGGGCTTGTCTTAGCCGAGTTTCCGTCGCCGGACTGCCACAGCCGCGAACAACGCCAACCAACCGAGTGGGCCCGAACCGCCAGCCGAGTCGCAGTCGCAGCCGCTTCCGACCACGCGCTTGATGGTTCCCGTGTCGCCGAACAGGGGTAGGTCGCGAGGGTCCCCGTCTTCGCAGTCTCGGTCGTCGTCTACCGGATCGACGTAGTTGGCGAGGCCGTCGCAGTCGACGTCGCCCGTGCCCTCTTCGAGGTCGGTGAGGCCGTCTCCATCGGAGTCTTCGTCTAGATAGTCCGGGATATCGTCGCCATCGGTGTCGGTGGGCTGGGAGTTGGGGTCGGTCCAGTCGTAGTCGCCGTTCTCGTCGTCGGTGGGGATGCCGTCGCCGTCGTCGTCGTCATCGAGGAAGTCGGGAACGCCGTCTTCGTCGGTGTCGAAGTGGACACCGCCGTCGCCGATCTCTTCGTCGTTGGGGATGCCATCGCCGTCGCTGTCTTCGTTGTAGCCGTCGCAGTCATTGTCGATACCGTCGAGGAGCTCATCGGCTTGGCGATAGACGGTGGGGTCGGTGTCGTCGCAGTCCCAAACGGTTCCGTTTGGCAGAGATAGGCAGTGACCATCGTTGTCGAGGTCGCCGCTGGCGTCGGCGCCAACGCAGGCGTCTTGGTCGTCGCAGACGCCGTCGCCATCGGAGTCGTCG
>JAACDH010000020.1 GCA_009936995.1 Rhodobacterales bacterium | reverse complement strand
ACCGTTCGTAGTCATGAGCGGGATCTCTCCGAAGAAGACCTCCTGCTCCTTGATGTTGGACACATGCCGAGTGTCCGTTTCCTTGTCGACGTCCCACACCCCAAGGCGCACAGTGACCTTGAGTGGAGCCGAGAAGGTCATGCCGCGCTCGCGACACTCATCGACATCGTACTTGGGCTCTTCCAGATCGTAGCTGACGAACTGGAGTGAGGCGCGGTGGCCGAAGTCCTGAATCGGGAAGACACTCTTGAACACGGCCTGAAGGCCGGAGGTCTCCCGCTCGATCGGCTCAACCTCAAGCTGCAAGAACTTCTCGTAGCTCTCCCGCTGGATAGAAATGAGGTTGTGAACGTCGATGGCCGGGTGGACCTTCGCGAAATTGCGCCGATGGCGGAAGTTGTTGGCCAACAGATCAGGCATCGCGGGCTCCAGTGGGGATGCACTTGCAGCGGGCGACCAAATGGTCGAACGTCCGCGCAGTGAAGGTCCCGGGTTCAGGGTCGATACAGGCACGACTATGCGCATCCCAGCGTTGGGCGCACAGGCGAGCGACGGTACCGTAGCACCGTGTTCGACGGGTGGGGTCTCTCACGTTTTTTGACGACCTGAAAGAGGGTCGTGGATGTCACACATTTGCGAGGCTCGTGCAAATGCGCGACGCAAGCCCCACCCAGGTGGGCGGAGGCTTGTTTTGGGTGGGCGAGTCGGACGGGCGGCCTAAGCCACCCGCCCGAATATGTGCCTCACTTGATCTCGACGACCGCGCCAGCGTCTTCGAGCTTCTTCTTAAGCTCTTCGGCTTCATCCTTGGGGAGGGCAGTCTTGACCTCCTTCGGGGCGGATTCGACAAGGCCCTTGGCGTCCTTGAGGCCGAGTCCGGTGATGGCCCGGACGACCTTGATGACGTTGATCTTTTTGGGACCAATTTCCTTAAGGATCACGTCGAACTCGGTCTGCTCTTCGACCTCTTCGGCGACGCCGGCAGGGCCGGCAGCCATCATGGCAACGGGGGCCGAAGCCTCCACGCCGAGCTCGTCCTCGAGTTTCTTGATCAGGTCCTGGACCTCGACCAGCTTGAGGTTCTTGATGTAGTCAATGACTTCAGCTTGACTGATGGACATGAGGATTTCCTCCGGTAGCACTTCTAAATGTTGTTCGAGCGGGCCAAATCACTACACGTGATGGCCGCCCAGGAAAAGTCAGGACTACTCGCCCGCGTCTGCGGGGGTGAGCGTGCCCTCGTAGTTCTTGAGCAGGTAGCGCATGTCGCGAATGGGGCCACGAATGACGCCCATGACCCGACGGGGGCTCTCTTGAATGGTGCGGAGCAGTAGGGAGAGAAGCTCTTCCTTGCTCGGGAGGTCAGCGACCTTGTCGACGCCTGCGGCATCGAGGGTCTGGCCATCAAAGTACCCAGCCTTGACGACGAATTTCTCCTCCTTTCGGAGGACCTTCGTCGCATCGCGCAGCGCCTTGGCAGCAGCGATGGGGTCGTTCCCAGAGATGACCCAGCCAGACATGCCAGCCAGGTGATCCCCGAGGGGCTCCATCTCAGTGCCAGCGATTGCGCGCTTAGCCAGGGTATTCTTGATGACGCGATACTCGATGCCCTTCGATTCAAGCGTCCGCCGAAACATGTCGATTTGATCGACCGTCACGCCGCGGTAGTCCGCCACTGCAACGAAGGGAGCTTCTTTGAGACGCTCGGACAGCTCGTTGACGAGCTCGGCTTTTTGTGCTCGGTTCATCCGGATCTCCTACAGCGACTCGGCGTAGCGCTGAGCTTCGAGAGTGTCGACGCGCACGCCTGGCCCCATGGTCGAAGAGACCGCAACCGATCGGACATAAGTGCCCTTCGCGGTGCTCGGCTTCATCCGAAGCAGGGTCGCAAGCAGCGTTCCCAGGTTCTTTTGAAGCTTCTCGGCGTCCATGGAGACCTTGCCGATGGATACGTGGATGATGCCAGCCTTCTCGACTCGGAAGTCGATCTTGCCTCGCTTGAGCTCAGCAACGGTGTCACCCACCTGATCCGGCGCCACAACGGTGCCGACCTTGGGGTTCGGCATCAGACCACGGGGACCAAGAATTCGACCGAGTCGGCCGACCTTGCCCATCATGCTCCGTGTTGCGACAGCCTTGTCGAACTCCAACCAGCCTTCGCTCATGATCTTCTTCACGAGGTCGTCTGCACCGACAAAGTCAGCACCAGCCTCTTCAGCGGCGCGAGCAGCCTCGCCCTCTGCGAAAACCACAACGCGAACTTGCTTGCCGGTGCCGTAAGGCAGACTGCAAGCGCCGCGAACCATCTGGTCAGCGTGTCGGGGATTGACACCAAGACGCACCGCCACATCGACACTTTCGTCGAAGCGGGCTGGCGCCGTCTGCTTCACTAGCTCGATGGCTTCCGGCACCGGATATTTCCGGGCGTTGTCCACAAGCTGGGCCTTTTCGCGGTATTTCTTTCCGCTTTTGCCCATGGGCACTCCTCAGGAGCACGAAGCTCCCGCACCAGTGGGGTAATCGGGACTTTGTCCCTCCCCCATCTGCCACTCAAGAGGTTCTTAGGAAATCAGCCGACGGTGATGCCCATCGAGCGCGCAGTGCCCTCGATAGACCGCGACGCGGCTTGGACATGGACCGTGTTGAGGTCGGGCAGCTTTGACTGCGCAATCTCAGTAATCTGGTCCGGAGAGAGGTTGGCTACCTTGTTCTTGTTGGGCTCGGCAGAGCCCTTTTCAAGTCCTGCGGCCTTCTTGAGGAGTACGGACGCTGGCGGGGTCTTCAGCTCGAAGCTGAACGAACGGTCGGAGAAGACCGTGATCACCGTTGGGATGATCAGATTTTCTGCCGCCTGAGGTTGCGTGCGTGCGTTGAACTCTTTGCAGAACAGCGGGATGTTGACACCCGCGCCACCAAGGGCCGGACCGATGGGGGGCGAGGGGTTCGCCCGACCGGCTTGGATCTGCAGCTTGATCTGGTTGACGACCTTTTTGGCCATGACAATCTCCGGGGCTCGGGGCGGGACTCAGCCCAGGCGTTCGACCTGGGTGAAGTCGAGCTCAACTGCGGTAGGTCGGCCAAAGATGCTGACCATCACGCGGAGCTTTGCCCGAGCGGGGTTTACGCCCTCAACCTTCCCTACCAGGGAGGCAAAGGAACCTTCGATAATACGGACTTCGTCGCCACGAGTGAAGTTGACGACTGCCTTGGGCTTCTCCTCCGCCTCGACAGCCTGACCGAGAAGGCGCAAGACCTCAGACTCGGGGACCGGAGGGGGATTGGATGACCCACCAATGAAACCGGTGACTTTAGGCGTACTCGTGACGACATGACGTGTCTCACGGTCGCTTTCCATCTGAACGAACATGTACCCAGGATAGACCTTGCGGGTAGTGGTCTTTTTCTGGCCATTTCGGACCTCAACCACGGACTCGGTAGGCACGAGAACCTCGCCAAATCGCTCCTGGAGGGCGGCACGCACAATTGCCTGTTCCAGAGCCAGCTTGGCCTTGTTCTCGTAGCCCGAGTAGGTATGTACAACGTACCACTTCTTGGCCATGTTTCTGAAGCTCCCGCCCGTCGGACGATCTATCTTAGCTTTCGGTGAACAACACCCGGCTCGTGATCTCGCCCCACACCCAGTCGTAACCAGCGAGGGCACCCGCGACTATCACGGTGAAGACCACTACAACGGTGGTTGAGCGGATGGTCTCTTCGCGAGTTGGCCAAGAGACTTTCCGGAGCTCCACCACCACTTCATCGGTGAAGCGGTAGGCAACGGGGTGTCGGTTCAGAACAAGGAATGTGATGACGCCGGCGATGAACGCAGCGAAGCTGGTCGCATTGAGGCCGAGGAACAGTTCTGGATTACTGAGCTCGAAGTTTGCCAGCAAAGGAGCACCGAGCCCCTGTAACGACATCCCCACCAGCACTGCGGCTGAGAAGAAGGACATCAATACAAACTTCTGGTTCTTCACCGTTCTGCCTCAGGCACTGTGGACGACTCGGCCAGCTACTACATCTATGGACGTAGCGCAAGGACCTTGGCCCTGGGAATACGAAGGGCGGCGCCGTAACGCCACCCTCCCCTTGCTGTGTTCCCGTGGGAACTCAACCTACTCCTTGATCTTCGTCACAACGCCAGCGCCGACGGTACGGCCACCTTCGCGGATCGCGAACCGAAGCTGGGCCTCGATAGCGATGGGAGGGATGAGCTCCACGACCATTTCCACACGGTCGCCAGGCATGACCATTTTGGTGCCCTCTGGGAGGGTGATCTTACCGGTGACATCGGTGGTCCGGAAGTAGAACTGCGGACGGTAGCCGTCGAAGAAGGGCTTGTGGCGTCCTCCCTCGTCCTTCTTCAGGATGTAGGCGTCGCACATGAAGCTCGTGTGGGGATTGATGCTCTTGGGCTTGACGAGCACCTGGCCACGCTCAACGTCATCGCGCTTGACACCACGAAGAAGGATTCCGGCATTGTCGCCGGCACGGCCTTCGTCGAGGAGCTT
>JAACDH010000198.1 GCA_009936995.1 Rhodobacterales bacterium | reverse complement strand
GTCTGCTCGCCGTGGGTCACCGTTGTGGTGCCGCTGAACGATACAGCGTCGGCGGCGTTGGCGGGAGCGAGCAGCAGGGCGAATAGGCCAAAGGTGGGAAACATGGACGACTCCTAGAGGGGGCTATCATAACGCTGGGGCAGCTTGACGGGTTCTCCGATAGGGGTGAAGGGAGGTGCGGAGGTGGGATGCACAAGGTTGGCTTAGTGAGGGTGGTGTGGGCGTTGGCCTGTTCGGGCCTCTCCGCGAATGACGCGCCCATGATGCACGAGCCCAACGTGGCGCTTCCCGTTGCTGAGGAGCCCGGCGTGGATGATCCCGCCGCCGATGGATCGTTCGCCGAGCCGGGGCACCGTTTGCGTCCCGAGAGCGACCTCACCCGCGCGTGTCATGGCTGGCCCTCCCGTCCAGTGAACCGCAGGAACCACGCCCAGCTCGGGGTGTTCTTGAAAGAGGGCGAACCGGCCATCGACTTTACGTTGCGCACGCCAGATAGCGAACCGGTACACCTGGCCGAGCTCCTACAGACCAAGCCCGTCTTGCTGTTGGGCGGGAGCTACACTTGTTGGGTGTTCCAGGGTAAGAAAGACGGCATGAACGACACCGCCGGCAAGTACCGCGACGACGTTCACACGGTGATGGTGTACACGATGGAGGGGCATCCCTCTGCGCCAAACCCCAGCATCTACTTCGGAAAGCCTAAGCCCCGCGAGTACAGCGACCGGGCCGACGCGACGACCTGGAGCCAGCGCGCCATCCACGCGCGCGACATGGAGATGTCGGACGATGTGCAGCTGGTGGTCGACGACCTTAACGGCGCCGAGTCCAACCCATTCTGGTGCTCCTACGGCACCTGTCCCAACTGCAGCTTCCTGGTGGCCCAGGATGGCACGTTCGCCGCGGTGCACGAGTGGCACGACAGAGAGACGATGGAGCGCTCCATCGATGTGCTCTTGGGAAAATAGCGGGCCGTCTGGGCGTCGGCGGCCGGGTAATTCACCCTCCAGAGGGGCACAAACGCGCTTCGACTGGCGTAGCGCTTCGATTATTGTCGTGTTAGGCTGAACATTGACGATCCGGAGGTGGACGATTCGCTGGGGCATTGGCATCGCCATGTTGATGGTGTGGGGTGGCTGTGGTGGTCCCACGCCCGACGCCACGCCTGATGTTCCGGTGCTCACCGCGCTCGAACCGGTCGAGCGTTTGGTGCGTATCTCCATGGCCCTCACCCAGCGTCGCCCCTCGGTGGTCGATATGCAGAGGGTCCGCGACAACCCCGACGAGGTCCAGGTCATTGTCGATGAATACCTAGCATCCGACGCGTTCTTGGGAGTGATGAGGGATCTGCACGCCGAGCTGTTCCTGCTCCGCACCGACACCTTCAATCAGCTGCCGGCGCTAGGTGGACTCGGGGGCCTCAACCTCCAAGACATCTACCTCTCGCAGACCGAAGAGCCGCTGAAGCTCATCGAACGGATCATCGACGAAGACCTGCCGTATACCGAGCTTGTCACCGCTCAATGGATGCTCACGGACGGCATCACCGCCCGGATGTATGGCGTGCCCTACGACTACGATTCCAGCGAGACTTGGCAGCTCTCCGCTTGGGCTGATGACCGCCCCAAAGCCGGCATTCTCTCCAGCGCCGAGATGCTCAGACGCTGGGAGTCCGACGGCAGTAACTTCAACCGCGGTCGCGCCAATATGGTCGCCTCTCGGTTGCTCTGCGAAGACTTCGATACCCGTGACATCCTGGTCGAAGGCGGCATCGACATCTCGGACGAGTTCGCGGTGGCCCAAGCCGCGCTCAATGTGCCCGCCTGTGTGGGCTGCCACCAATCGCTGGACCCCCTCGCGGGCTACTTCTGGGGATATATGCAGTTGGTCCACCGGAACGCGGTGCGCGACGCCATCCTGGGCGGCTGCCAGCCCCACGACTTCAGCGACGACAGCGCGCCCGAGTTCGGTCCCAACCACACGCCCGAAGACTTCTGCTATCCCATCGTGCAGTATTCGGCGTTCATGGAGGATGCCTGGGAGGAATACGGCCTGCGCGCGCCCTCCTACTACGGCACACCCGCCCGCGATCTCACCGAGGTGGGCCAGCTGATCTCCGAAGATCCGCGTTTCCATCAGTGCACGGCCCGCAACTTCTACAGCTTCTTTGCCCAAGTCACCAGCGCCGATGTTCCCTGGCAGACCGCCGCCGAGCTCCAGGACGTGTTTGTGTCCTCGGGGTTCGACGCCAAAGCCTTGGCCCGAGCGGCGGTCCTGCACCCCACCTTTGGCGCCTATCAAACGCGTGAAACCCAAGCGGGCGCTTCGGTCATCGGCCTAAAGACGATCCGTCCCGCCGAATACGCCATGTTGGTCGAAGACCTTACCGGCTATCGATGGTGGGCCGCCGCCGACCCCGCCAACTGCGCTACCCGCAGCATCAGCGGCACCGAGTGTTGGGGTGACGTCGATCTGTCGGTGTCAGACTTGTACGGATATCGCTCGATGCAAGGGGGAATTGATGCTCTGAACATCACCCAGCCCACCTACACGGTGACGCCCACCAAGCTGTTGGCCATGGGTCTGCTGAGCGCCGATGCCGCTCAGTCCGTGGTGTCGGCGGACTTCGCCGTAGCGTTGTCCGAACGCCGGTTGCTGACCCTGGTCGAGGCCAGCACCGCCGACGAGGGACAGATTCGGACGCAGCTGGTGGCGCTCAGCGCTCGGATTTTCGGGCAGTTCGTCGGCCAAGACGACCCGATGATCGATCTATACTGGGCATTGTGGCTCGACAGTCAGCAAGTCAGCGGACCCGAACACGCGTGGACCATCACCTTGTCGGCCATGCTCCAAGACCCCCAGGTGATGTTCTACTAATGGCCCAGCATCCCAAGCGTGTACCCTGGCAACTCTCCCGCCGAAACCTGTTGATCGGCGGGCTGGCGGCGTCGGTCATCGCGCCCCGTGTGGCCCGGGCGACGTCTAGCACCCGACCGAAGAACTTGATTGTGTGCCTGGCCAAGGGTGGCTGGGACACCAGCTTCAGCTTCGACCCGAAGGTGGGAAACCCCTACGTCGAGGGCCCCGAGGTCGACCGCACCGAGAACCCCGCAGATGTCGAAGAGCTTCGTACCTATCACGAAAACCAGCAGGTCCTCTGCAACGACCTCAAGCGCCCAGCGGTCAGCGAGTTCTTCCAAAAGTGGGGCCACCGGGCTGCCGTGGTCAACGGCATGTGGACCGGAAGCATTGTGCATCAACCCTGTCGAATTCGCCTGCTCACCGGAACCGCGAGCAGCCTAAAGCCGGACTTTTCGACTATTTTTGGGCACGTCATGGGGCAAGCCGAGCCCATCGGCAGCATCGACTTTTCGGGTCTGGGATACGCCGGTCATCTCGCCGCCAGCACCGGAACGGTGGGCGCCCGAAGCCAACTGCGCGCGTTGCTCGATCCCGACAGCGCATTCCGAGCGCCCTCGTGGGCCGACTATGCCCTGCCGCGGGTCGGCCTGAACTCCACCGAAGAAGGGCGTATCCAAGCACTATTGGCCGAACGCGCTCAGGCCTATGCCGAGGTTCGTGGGCAGGGAACGCACAACACCGCCCGCGTCCAAGACATGCTGATTTCCCTCGACCGGCGGCAGCGTCTTCAAGAGAAGGGTCTAGACATCGCCGCCAACCTGCCCTTGGGCGAGCAGCCCAGCTTTCTGCTTCAGTCCCAGCTCGCCGTCGACCTACTCGAAAAGGGATTGTGTCGGGCGGTCACCCTGCAGCACTTCGAGAGCTGGGACACCCACAAGTCCAACGTGCTCCAGCACGAGCGCTACCAAGACTTCTTCACCACCATCGTCCGAATGCTCGACGACCTTGACGGTCGGGGATTGCTCGATTCCACGTTGGTCTGTGTGATGAGCGAGATGTCCCGCACGCCCAAGCGGAACGTGGGGCTGGGCAAGGACCACTGGGGTCACACGTCGCAGATCTTGGTCGGAGGTGGCGTTCGCGGCGGCCGGACCTTTGGCGGAACCGACGATCTTGCCGAGGCCATGCACATCGATCTGGCCAGCGGCGAGGTCGTAGGCGGCGCCCAAGACAGCGGAGAGGGTGCTCTGCTGAAGTACGACAATATGGCGGCGGGCGTCCTGTCGATGCTCGACGTCGACCCCGAGCCGTGGTTCCCCAGCATCACGCCGTTTACCGGCGCTTGTGCCAACGCATGAGCGCTCCCGCCTTCCTTTTTGCCGCCCTGTTGGCCTGTGGTGGCGGTCCAGCAGACGAACCGGTGCCCGACGAAAGCACCTGTGAGGTCGAGCCGGTCACTTGGGACAACTTCGCCCGAGGCTTCATCCAGACTCAATGCCTGCCCTGTCACACGGCGACGCTGTCCGGCGTCGATCGTCGTGGCGCGCCGCCAACGGTGAACTACGACACCTACACCGAGGTGGTCGCTCAGCTCGGCCGGATCACTGCGCGCGCCACGGGCAGCACGCCCACCATGCCTCCCGCCGGCGGTATTCCCGACGAAGACCGCCAACGCCTCCTCGACTGGGTCCTGTGCGGCGCTCCCGGCTCCGACGATCCGGTGCTGTCTTGCCAAACCCTGAACGTGCGGGCGGGAGACCTCAACCTGGCGTCACCGGCCGACGCCGCGGCCTTTTGCGCCAGCACAGACAACGCGGTGGGCGGCGATCTGACGGTCAGCGCCGACGTCGAGGTGCCCTGTTTATGCGACCTGCAGGGCACGCTGGCGCTCGAGGGCACCGGTGTGACGGTTCTAACACTACCCGAACTGCGTGCCGTTCACGGTGACCTTATAGTAGCTCAAAACATCGATTTAGCCGAAGTATCGTTGCCTGCGTTGACCGAGATCGGCGGCCAGCTGGTCTTGCAAGGCAACAGCGTGGTCAACGTGAATTTGGCCCACCTGAGTTCGGTGGGCGGCTCCCTGCAGGTCAGTGAAAACGTCGGTCTGACCACCTTCGACGTCGTGCGACTTCGTTGGGTGATGGGCGATTTTCAGGTCGAGAATAACCCCGAGTTATTGGCCCTCCCCACCGCCACGATCGACGAGGTCGACGGCCAAGTTCGCATCGTCAACAACGACCGCCTCACCGAGCTAGGCGCGTTCCAGAACGCCCTGCGTATCGGTGGCGATATCGTCGTTGCCGACAACGATGGACTGGTAAATCTCGATGGATTTACGTACTTGGTCGACCTGTCCGGCGACATCGAAGTCCTCGACAATGCCAGCCTTTTTCAGTTTCCCGGCTTCCAGAACCTGTGGACGCACGCCGGCAGCATCACCGTTGCCGACAACCCGAGTCTGGAGCGGATGCAGGCATTCGTAAACCTTCACACGACTGCTGGAACCCTACGAATCGAGGGCAACCCACGGCTGTGGGACCTCCGTGGACTCGAGTCGCTCACCGATGTGGCCGGCTTGGCGGTGGTGAACAACCTGAACCTGCCCTCGCTGGATGGACTGGAGCAATTGGTGGTCGTCTCGGGCGACTTCGAACTCGTCGACAATCCGGGCGTAACGGACGTACTGCCGCTGGTAGCGCTCGCCCAAGTGGATGGCGACCTCACCGTCACCGGCAACACCGGATTGTCCGCCGCCGACATCGACGCGAGGCTGTTGTGCCTCGGCGTGGACAACGTGGGCGGCGCTGTGTCGGTCTCTGGCAACGGCCCGTAGGGTAGTCTGCACCGCATGTACCTCCTCTCTTGGCTGCGTCGACTCACCGCGCTGTCCCGACTCACCTGGGGCAGCGCCCTGTTGGTGTTCCTGTTCCTGTTCTTGGGCATCCCGATGCTGGGGCCGGCCGTCGAGGTCATCGCCGACCTCCTGTTCCCCGAACACCCGTTGATGAAGGTGATGTTCTTTCTGTCGATCCCGCTGATCACTGGCCTGCTCACCCTGGTCATTGTCGGTGAAACCCGACTGTTTCACAGCCAGACCCAAGAGGGCTACATGCTGCCCGCGCCCACCATGCGTTTGGTGTTCCTGGCGAGCGAGTCCATGCCCGACGAGGCGACCATGGCCACACTGATGGCGAAGACCGAGCGATTCGAGCTCTTCGAGGCGGTGAAGCGAGGCAAGCTGGGGCGAGGGGGCTGGTTGCGCCTGGTGATTCGGGCCATGGAGCACCATCGGCCGGCGTTGCTCCAGGTGGTCTTCATCGTCAGCAACGACGGCCTCGGCGCTGAGAACCACGCCGCCGACCGTGCCCGTCTAGAGGCCTTCCTTCGGCACTATGCCGAGCTGCAGGTACAGAACCACGGCCAGTCGTTGGCCTTCCATCACGTCGAGGTGGGCTTCCGACACATTACCTTCGCGGTCGGTTTTGAAGAGACTCGTCGGGTGGTCGACGCCCTTCAAGAGGGCATCGACGCCCAAGACGTGATCTTCGACTTCACGCCCGGCACCAAGCCGATGTCTGCGGGCATGGTGATGGGCTGTCTGGACGAGCGCTACGACCTGCAGTACTTCATGCCGCTGCCCGGCGCCGAGCAGCGGGCCGAGGCCGTCCGCCACGCCCAGGACCACATTGAGCGCCTCCACGAAGGGGTCACGATTGCACCCCTAGACCCCAGGTCCGTGGGCTGGGGGCTGTTGCCCATCGAGCGAGTAAATGGGTTGGCCCTAAAGGATGGCGGAGTGATGCCGCTGCGTATTCAGACGGATCCGAGGCCGGTGCTGAACAAGGTGGAAGCGTAGAAGAGGGTCAGGTATTTCCTCTTTCTACTTTCGCGCTGCGAACCGCCCGCAGAACCATCCACCCACACCCCCTGCCGGCCATCCACGAGATCTGCCATGGGCCGGCATCTAGGGCGTTAGCCGAGCAGGTTCAGCTCGATGGCTCGGCCATCGCTGGTGTCGAAGCTCAGGACGTCCATGGGACAGACGTCGATGCAAATACCGCACTGGATGCAGCCCGAGTTGCTGTTGTCGAACATCTGGCCGTTCTTCGCGAACTGCATCACGTCGATGCCGACCTGGCAGTACTTCGAGCACTCGGTACACGAGATGCATTTGTCGTTAGAGATGATCTTTAGACGGCCGTAGGCGCTGGCCAGCCAGCCATTATAAGCGGCGAGGGGACACCAGTATCGGCACCAGACCTTTCCGCCAAAGAACGGGTAGAGCGCGATGGGGATGACGGCGACCAGCCAGAAGTCCACCAGGTAGTTGTACGCGTACCAAGAGCCGGTGTCGCCATGGGAGTCGTTCGTTCCGACAATGACCATCGCGATCAGGAACGCCGCCGCGGCGATCACCGCGCCCTGGAACTCCCAGGCTCGGGAGCGGTCGCCCTTTGCGGCCAGGTGCCTCCAGCGATCTCCCAGCGTCTCGGCGAGTCCGCCGCAGCCACAGACGAAGGTGCAGAAGCGCTTTCCGTGGTTGCGAGCGGCGATGGGGATGCCCACGAAGGTGCCCAGCAGTCCAGAGCCGACGAACGTGATCACGATCCACAGCGGATCGCCCTCGTACCACCAGAAGAACGTGTTGAAGAACAGCGGGAAAGGCTGGTACAGGCCCCACAGCCGCCAGGCGTACTTGGCCGACAGGGCGTGCACACCGACGATGTTCACCAGCAGAAAGAAACCCACCTGGAAGCTGAGCAAGCTGCCGTATCGAAGGCGTTGATAGCTGGGGTTGGTGGCCTTAGAGGTCCAGCGGATCAGCGCCTGGTAGCCGAACACGACCATCACGAGGGTGTACACACCCGAGTACAGATAGCCCTGCTGGAAACCTCGATCTGCGTACAAATCCACCATCGCCGTTTCGTTGAAAAGCAACGCGAAGGGCGCGAATCCGGCCTTGAATAGACTCAACAGGACGCTGTCGTAGGCGCTCTTGGAGATCAGGTGGTCGAAGGGGAAGGCGCTGAGGCTGCCCTTTCCGAAGCTCTTGAGGGCGTATAGCGAGTAGGCTGCGGTGAAGGTGATGGCGAGCAACGCCCACTTTTGCCAGGCCCACTCGGTGTTTAGGCGAATGCCCACCGACTGTAAAAAGCGAATCGGAAGCTCGGCGCCAATCATCTCGAAGGTGGCGTTAAAGGGGACTCGTTCAATTTCACCGTCGGCCGTCTTCAGCAGCGCGTGGCCGTCCTCGAAGCCGGTGACGCCGCTGGACAGCTCGATTCGCAGCTTTCCGGCCTTCTCAAGGGCGCGAACCGCCTCGATGTTCCGCTTCTTAGGGAAGGTGAAGCTTTTGTCGATGGCCGAGAGCAGGACGCGGTTGTGTCCTGGGGTGGCGAGGGCAATTGCCGCCTCGCAAGCCACGTCGCCACCTCCAATGATTACGATGTCGTGGTCGACGTGGTCGGCGGGGTCGAGGAGACGGTGGTAGATGCGATCCGCGTGCTCTCGCTCACCGGGAACGCTCAGTTTACGCGGGTTACCAGCCTTGCCCATACACAGCAGGACGCGCTTTGTACGGTAGGTCCCGAGAGGCGTGGTCACCGTAAAATCGCCCTTACTTCCTGTAATGCCGGTGACCTTCTCCTGCTCGCGGACGTCGAGAGCTTCGTCCCGGACCAGATCGCGCCAGCGCTGCAGCAGCTCTTCTTTGGTGCATTCCTCGAACCAAACACGGCTCCTAAGTCCGATATCCGTAGGTTCAGCCAGCAGGAGCTTGCCCTTGGTCATGGTGACGCAGGTGTTGGCGAAGGCCGCGGCTTCGAGGGTGACCGTGCGCAGCCCACGGTCCTTGGCGGCGACCGTCGCAGCGAGGCCAGAGCTGCCGCTTCCGACGATGACCAAGTCGAGTAAATCGGGCTCAGCCCCGCCGCCCGTCAGTTCAGTTGCGACAGTTTGGATCAGGTCGTGACCGGCATTTAGACCGAGCCGGACCAACGGCGTACCCGCCAGCTCGCCCAGCGCGTAGATACCCGGCACATTCGTCTCGCCGTCATCGTTTACCACCGGAAGCGTGGGATACGAGGGCCCAAGACGCTTTTGGGCGAATAGGCGTTGGCGTAGATTGGAGAACTGCATGCATTTGCCTGGCTTTTCGGGGCGCGAATGGGCCGATTGGGTCACGTTGCTTGACCGACAGATGTGAAGGACATTACGGCGCGGGTCCACTCAGGTTACACAGCGCCACTGCGGTCGGCGCTCTTGTGCGCTAAACTGCGGCACGATTTCGAGGGTGAACAATGCGCGCGACTCCACTTCTCCTGCTTCTCTCTGGGTTCATGGCAGCCTGTAGCGGCGGCGGCCCTGACGAATGCAGCGAAGAAAGCATGATCACGGTGTACACCGATCTCGATCGCGACGGGCACGGTGATCCAACCACCGGCGTGATGCGGTGCGAACTCACGGCCGGCTATTCCAGCACCGGGCTCGACTGCGACGACACCCAGCCCGACGACAACCCGGACTCCCTCGAGACCTGTGATGGACGCGATAACGACTGCGATCAGCAGGTCGACGAGGGCCTCCGCAACATCGACTTCTACGAAGATGCCGACGGCGATTCCTGGGGTAACGTCGACAACGTCATTCAGGCCTGCGCGGTCCCTGATGGCTACGCCGACTTGTCTGGCGATTGCAACGACACCGACGCCCTCTCGTTCCCCGGCTCGGTCGAGTTCTGCGACGGCGACGACAACGATTGCGATGGTTTGGTCGACGACGACGACCCCGAGCTCGACATCGACACCACTACTCCCTGGTACCTCGACGCCGACGGCGACACCTACGGGAATCCCCTCGACGTCCAGATGGCCTGTGAAGCGCCAGCCCCCAACCGGGTCGATAACGGGCTCGACTGTAACGACTTCGAAGAAACGGTATCCCCCGACGCCCTCGAAATCTGCGACGGCTTCGACAACGACTGCGACGGGCGCATCGACGACTCCGACAGCAGCCTAGACCCCGCAGGACTTCGCAACTGGTTCTACGACGGCGACGGCGATGGCTTCGGCGATCCGGGCGTGGTCCTTCAATCCTGTGCGCCCGCTTGGTTCTACGTGGAGAACAACACCGACTGCGACGACGCCGAGGTCCTCCTCCAAGACGCCGCCTCGGGCCAGTGGTGGCCCGATGTAGACGGCGATGGCTACGGCACCGGAACCATCGAAGGCCCATCCTGCACGCCTCCGGGTGCCAACTACGTGTTGGTCGCGGCTGGCGAAGACTGCGTTGACGACAACATCCTCATCTACCCATTGGCGGTTGAAGTCTGCGATGGCTTCGACAACGACTGCGACGGTGATCTAGACGACGCGGACGCCGATCTCGATGTGGCCACCACCACCGTGTGGTACGCCGACGTGGATGGCGACTTTTACGGCGACGTCCTGTTCCCGACCAACGCCTGTTTGCAACCGGCCGACATGGTCGCCGACGCCACCGACTGCGACGACCTCAACATCGACGTCAACCCCCTCGCAACCGAGGTCTGTAACGCCGGCATCGACGACAACTGCAACGGCTTCATCGACGAAGACGACGCTACCCTCGATCCGTCCTCCACGCTCACGTGGTACTTCGATTTCGATCAAGACACCTACGGCGACATCACCGTGTCGATCGACAGCGGCTCGGCCCCGCTTGGATACGTCGACAACAGCATCGACTGCGACGACAACGACCCCGCCGTCATCGGCCTCATCGACTGGATCGACGACAACGACGGCGACGGCTTTGGCGCCCTCCCCGTGGTCGGAAACTCCTGCACGCCGCCCACCCTCAACTCCGTTCCGGCAGCGGGCGACCTCGACTGCGACGACAATCTCCCTGACGTGTTCCCCGGTGCCATCGAGGTCTGCGGTGACGGTTTCGATCAACACTGCCTCGACGGCGACCAAGTGTGTCCGCCCGACACCTGCGCCCAGGCCATGGCGGCGCCGGTCCTCAGCACCAACACCTTCTACGCACACGACCTCTCGCTCTACGCCGACAACGTCAGCTTCCCCGGCGGCAACACCTGCACCGGAAACGCCACCAACGGCGGCGACGCCATCCTGCCGGTCCGCGTGGCTCCGGGTGCCTCCATCCGCGCCAGTGGCACCAACCTGGGCGACGCCAGCCTCATGCTGTTGAGCAGCTGCGTCAGCCCGAACCCCAACAACGACTGCGTGTTGGGCTCCGACCAAGTCAGCCTCGCGGGTTCCGACGAGACGGTCTGGTATCAGAACAACACCGGAAGCACCGAGGACCTCTTCTTGGTCGTCGATTGTAAGGGCGTCCTCTGCGCCGACTTCACCCTTGACCTCACCTTCGGCACCGGCTTCGTGCCCGACACCTGCGTCGAGGCCGAAGCGACCGTCCCGCTCACCACCGGTGGTGCTACGGTGTCCGGCTCGTTGGCGACCTACACCGACGATCTCACGCTCTCCGGCCTTAGCTGTACTGGGTTCCCCGCCGACGGCCTCGACGGCATCATCCCGGTCGTCCTCCAGGACAACGAGAGCCTCGATGTCATCGAGTACATCCAGATCGCTAACGACGCCTCGGTTTACTTGGTCTCAGACTGCACCGATCCCGTCGGCACCTGTGTCACCGGCGCCGACGCCACGGTGGGCGGCGAGCCCGAGAGCTTCTCGTACTTCAATGGTAGCGGCGGCGAAGAGTCCTGGTTCTTGGTACTCGATTGTTGGGACGCGGCGTGCACGGACTTCCTGCTCGATATGTCGATTCAGTAGGTGGTTGCCTAAGCGGCCCATGCGCTTAGCTTGTCCTCCATGAGCACGAAAATCGAAGAATCCGGCGCCGAACCAGTCCCCTTGCGACGTCTTCTGGCCTTGGCCAAGCCGCAGATTCCCATCCTCAGTGTGGCTACGTGCGCGTTGGTCATCTCTTCGGCCATGAGCCTGGCGTACCCCCAAGCGGTGGCCTGGATGGTCGACGCCATTAACAGCCCCGAGCAGGGCGTTGGGTTCGACCAGGCCGCTGTGGTGTTGGTCTTGCTGTTCCTGGTGCAATCGGTGTTCACGATGGTGCGATCCTGGTTGTTCACGGTCGCCGGCGAGCGCGTCGTTGCCAAGCTCCGAGGCGATTTGTACTCGGCCATTCTTGGTCAGCCGGTCAGCTTCTTCGACAAATCACGAACGGGCGAGCTTACCAATCGCTTGGCCAGCGACACGACGGTGATTCAGAACACCGTCACGGTCAACGTGTCCATGGCCCTAAGGTTCACGCTGCAGTCTATCGGCGCGCTCGCGGTGCTGCTTTGGATGTCTCCCCAGCTCACCATTACCGCGATGGCCGTGGTCCCCGTCGTGGCCATTGGTGCCGCGGTGTTTGGCCGAATCATCCGCAGACTCTCTAAGGAATCCCAAGACGCCTTGGCTGCATCCACCGAGATCGCCGAAGAGACCTTCTCCGGGTTGCGCACGGTGCGGTCCTTCGCCCGAGAAGATCAGGAACGACGTCGCTACGACGCTGCTGTCGACCGCAGCTACCAGCTGGCCGCCAAACGGGCGCTCGCCGCTGGTGCCTTCGGTGGCACCGTCGGATTCGCGGGCTACTCCGCCATCGCTTTGGTGGTTTGGTGGGGCGGCGCCATGGTGGTCGAGGGCTCCCTGTCGATGGGCGAGCTCAGCGCCTTCTTGCTGTACACGATGTCCATCGCCATGGGGATCGGCGCGTTATCAAGCCTGTACGCCGACTTCATGAAGGCTAGCGGTGCCAGCCAGCGCGTGTTCCAGCTCCTCGACCTAGACCGTGGACTCGAAGCCAACACTGGCGAGGTTCTCCACAAGGTTCGTGGCGCCATCGAGCTCGACAAGGTGGGCTTCAGCTACCCTGTTCGGCCCGATATCGCGGTACTCGAAGACGTATCGCTTTCCCTCAAGCCGGGTGAAGTGGTTGCGTTGGTGGGGCCATCTGGAAGTGGAAAGTCTACGGTCGCGGCGCTCTTGGCCCGATTCTACGACCCGCAGGTCGGCGAAATTCGGCTGGATGGTACGCCGCTTACCCAACTGAACCCCAAGGCGCTCCGAGAACATGTGGGGGCCGTGGCCCAAGAGCCCATTCTGTTCGCGACCAGCATCGCCGAGAACATTCGGTATGGGCGTCCCGGAGCCACCGACGAGCAAGTCCGCGCCGCTGCCAGGGCCGCCAACGCCGAGACCTTCATCGACGAGTTCCCCGAGGGCTTCGACACCCCCGTTGGTGAGCGTGGCGTGCGTCTAAGCGGTGGACAAAAACAGCGAATCGCCATCTCTCGTGCCTTGCTCAAAGACCCTCGGATTTTGATTCTCGACGAGGCCACTAGCGCCTTAGATGCAGAGTCTGAGCACCTGGTACAAGAGGCCCTCGACCACCTGATGAAGGGACGGACCACCTTGGTCATCGCCCACCGATTGTCCACCGTGCGCGAAGCTGATCGAGTGGTCGTGCTGGATGGTGGGTGCATCGTAGAACAGGGTAGCCACGACGCGTTGATCGCCGCGAATGGGCTGTATAAGAAGTTGGTTGAGCGGCAGTTCCAGGCGGCGGGTTAGGCGTGCGGTCTGGGATTGTCAGACTCGCTTGCGCCTCTTGCGTCACCGAGTGATCCGGTCCCATGTGGCTGTACCTGCTCGCACATCTCGCCCTCGCTCAAGACGTAGGACCCTCGGTCCTCACGGTTGACGAAGCGATCGATGTTGACGGCTTTCTCGCCGAAGAAGCTTGGGAAAATGCCGAGTCGGTCACGGACTTTGTCCGCTTTCAGCCCACCGCTGGCGACGCCGCCCCTGGCACGACTGAGGTCCGGTTTCTTCAGGATGAGCGGTACCTCTACGTCGGCATTCGCATCACCGGAAGCGAGACGCCCATTCGAGCTCGGGTCAGCCCCCGAGAGCGCATCAACGACGACGATCAGGTGGGCGTTTACTTCGACACCTTCCACGACGCGCGCAGTGGCTACATCTTCTACCTCAATCCGCTGGGCATACAGCAAGATCTACGCACCAGCAATGGCGCCTGGAACGCCTCGTGGGACACCGCTTTCCGGTCGCGCGGGCATGTCACCGAAGACGGCTATGAGCTCGAGATCGCCTATCCATGGCGGTCGCTCAAGTACCCCAGCGTCGATGGACCCCAGGACTGGGGAGTGATTCTCACTCGGAAGATCCCCGCTGAAGGTGCGAAGTACGCCTATCCACAGCTCGAGGCAGGCCATCCGCGCCTGTTCTCGCAGGCCGCCACCCTCCAGAACGTGCAGCCGTCCGCTTCCGGCAGCGGTCTCGAGCTCATCCCGGCGCTCACCGCCGCCCAAGCCTGGCCCCGCGAGGACGGAAGCACCGACGGCTTCGATCGCTGGAACGAGGTCCTCCGACCGTCCCTCGATCTGCGCTATGGAATCACCCCCGATGTCAGCGTCACGGCTACGGTGAATCCCGACTTCTCTCAGGTAGAAGGCGATGTGTCAGACGTCCGGGTGAACCCGCGCTTCGCGTTCCAGTTCCCCGAGACTCGGCCGTTCTTCCTCGACGGGTTTGAGTACTACGAGGACCGGACGGGCTCGTTGTACACCCGGTCCATCAACGCGCCCATCTCTGGCGTCAAGGTGTCGGGTCGCGAAGGTCCCGTTTCACTGGGTGTGCTCAACGCCATTGACCGCACGCCGCTGGCCTCATTCCACAGCGATGGCACGCCGGGGTTCAACGCCGAAGACGTAGCCGGTCGTATGGCCTCCAACACCGCCGTCCGCGCCCGGGTCGACGCCTTCGACGCTGGCTACGTGGGCGTCAGCTTCGCCGACAAGCGGCTACTCGGCACGGGCAGCGATACCTCCAGCGTGGGCGCAGGGGTGTTTGACGCCGGCGGACTCGACGCGGAGATTCCCCTGGGCGGACGTTGGCTTACCGGAGGAAGCACCCACCACAGTATGGTCGGCGTGGCCGGCGAGGCGGGCGATTGGGGCATGGTCAACGCCGCCAGCCTGTCCCGGGCCACAGGCGTGGGCACCGGCTTTGGCGTCAGCGGCCGCGACATCACGCCCGGCTACCGAAACGAGCTCGGGTTCGCGCCGCAGTCGGGCCTCACCACCGCAAACACCTTTGTGAACCACACGTTTGCGCCCGACTCCATCGTCGACAAGCTGGTGCCTGAGGTCTCTGTCGATGTGGCCGAGGAGCGAGACGGCGACCATCTCTACTTTGCCAACGGCTCTACCGACGTCCAGCTGGCCGGCACCCACAACTTCGAGGTCGAGGCTGGCGTGGGCGACCAGGTCGAGCAGGGCGTTCAGGCCAGCGCTTGGTACACCACGTTTGACTATGCCGCCGACTGGGGGCCGTTGTTTAAGCTCAACCCGAGCGTGACCCGTTCCGTGGTGCTGGACTACACCGCCCTCGTACCCGCCGACGCCATCCAGGTGGAGTGGGACAGCAGCCTTCGTCCAACCGCCGGAATCCGCCTCGACACCCGCGCCAGCTGGGAGCAGGTCGACCCGCGTACCACTGGCCCCGCCGGCCAAGCCGCGTCCGCTCACCTGGTCCGCAACCGACTCAACTGGCAGTTCAGCCGCGAGGTCGGTCTACGGGTGGTTGCCGAATACACCAACGGCAGCGCCTTCAATCAGCAGCTGCGCAGCTCGGCCTTGTTTACTTGGTACAAGGTCCCGGGAACAGCGGCCTACCTGGGCTACAGCGAGACCACAGATTTGGCTGTCGGCGGTAGGGTCGACCGCGGTGCGTTTGCCAAGGTCAGCGTGTTGTTGAGGCCGTAGACTCGCGCAGAAACGAAGCTCGACCATCGGGCCCAAGCTACGCCATCGCCTCCCCAATGATCGGCGATGGATCTCCAACGGTGGTAATCCACAGCTGGTGGACAGCCCGGGTTCCGCCCACATGAAGCAGTCGTCGAGCGCTCGGCGTGTCCGGGAACTGGTGTGCGCTGGCTTCTACCAGAATCACGTAGTCGAACTCTAGCCCCTTCACCTGGTCGATCTCGGTGACCTCGACGCCCGGTGTGAAGGTGAATTTTTGCTGGCTGACCCGTCGTAACCTGGGTACCTCGCCGCGGATGAGCCCGTTGAAGTACATGTTCGAGATGTGCGAGCTCGACGACAGCACCGCCACAGAGGCCATCGGCTCCTGGTGGGTGAGCTCGTTGAGGACGTCCGACAGGAACGCCACGCAGGCGCCGTGGTCCGTGAATCGGAACAGCTCGACCGGCGGTCCGTCGCGGGTGACCAGCGGCGGTTCGGTGTCTTCACGCAGATCGCCTAGCACCTTCAGGGAGAAGTCCACCACCTGCTTACTGGAGCGGTACGCGACCTTGAGCGTGTTCACCGCGGTCCCCTGCAGCCCCAAGTGCCCGAAGAACTCGGCCCACGACGTGAACCCGGCGTCTTTCATGACGTGTTGCTGCGTATCGCCGGCCAGCGTGATGCTCTGGTGATGGTCGAGGCAGTCCATGAGCACGCGCACTTCGATGGGTGTGAAGTCCTGCACTTCGTCGACGGCGATGTGGCGAAAACGCACGTTGCGCTTCTTGCGTCGGAGGGGGCCAACCCGCAGCTGCCAGGCGCGCAGCAGGATGGCATCGTCCTCGACGTCGAGGGAGGCTTCCACCTCGCGGTCACCCTCTTGCCACTTCAGGATTTCGTCGAAGCGATCGCGTGACCAGTCGGCCACCTTGGCGAGATCGGCCTCGGTAAACACGCCGGGGTCGATCTCTTCGAGCACCTCTTGGAGTAGCTCGGTGCGGGTGAACAGGCTGTTCCAGTCGTCGATGGCCTGCTCCATCGTACGGGGACCGTTGACCAGGGCGACTTGGCGTCCGAGGGCGACCATCACCGCGGGGGGCAGCTTGAGTCGGATAACCACGGCAGGCGTGTCTTCGCGGATCTGGTTCGGCAGCGCTCTGAAGTGGGCTTTCCGGAGCCGCCGAGCCCAGCTTCGGAAGTCGACCACCTGCACATGGGGCACCCCAAGGGATGGCAGAACATGGGCGATGTAGTCCTTGAGACCGGGACTAAACACTACGAACATCGTGGCTGGGCTGTTGATGACCGGATCGCTGAACGCCATCCAGGCGATGCGATGCAGGGCCACCGTGGTCTTGCCCGAACCGGCGGTGCCGCGGATGACCACAAAGCCACTGCTGGGCTTGGTGATCAGCTCGAACTGTTCGGGATCGATGAGGCCGGCGATGTCGGGGAGGCGCTTGTCGGCTCTGCGGCGATGTCCGGCGAGATTGGTTCCGAGTCGGCGGTCTTTGGCAGTTCCAGCGCCGTGCGCTCGGAGGGCGCTGCCTTCACCGCCCGCCAGGCGACGGGCCTGGGGCGCGATGAGGGTCCAGGTGGCGTCTTCCTTGCGGAAGGTACCCTCGGGGGCGTCGATCCGGTGGAGGATGCCCAGGTTGATGGTGAGGGTGCGTCGGGCGACGACCTCGCCTTCGACGATGCGATTGCCCAGCTCCTCTTCGTACTCTTCGCCTTGCTGGTAGCGGTAAAAGATGCGAGAGATTGGCGCGTTTCGCCAGTCGACGATCCGAATGCCGCGCTGAATTCGCGTCGCCTTGCCCAAGAACACGTCGCGACGCTTACCGCTCTCTTCGAGTTGGATGTGGGCGAAGTACGGAGAGTCGGGGTCGACCGTAGGTTTATCGCGGGAGTCTCGGATCTGTTCGAGGATAGCCGCGATGCGATCGTACTGCTCGAGCAGGGCGCCTTTGTCTTCGTCCTTGGCGTTTGGCATCTCTTCGCGGAGACGAATGAGCTCGACTACGATATCGGATTCTCGGGGAGGTGCCTCGTAAGGCTCCTCCTCGAGCAGGGTTCTGACATCGGAGAGCAGTTGCTCTTCGTCCGCTACGATGGTGTGGCGCACCGAATACCTCGCTGAGAGAGACCACGTACCTAACCCCTCTGGTGGAGCGCGTCGTGCAGGAACGGATCACGGAACTTGAGGTCAAGGTGGCCTTTCAAGAACATCAGCTGTCGGAGCTCGACGGCGTCATTCAAACCCTCCGACACGAGCTGGACGGGCTGCGTCGAGACGTACAAGAGATTCGCGAACAAGGCGAGGATTCGGAGTCTGCCGACCCGCATCAACCGCCTCCACACTACTAGGAGGCCTCCATGGCCCATGTCGTCACCTCGCCGCGCGAGGCCTTTTTGGCCTGCGATGGTCGTCTGCGTGTTCACCAGATCCCCGCCGCTCACGACAACCTGATCTGGCTCGCTGAGTGTGTCGAGACGGGCGCCGTCGCCATCGTCGACGGGCCGGGCACCCAAGAGCTGGACACCTACTGCGCCGCCCACAACCTCACGCCTTCGATGGTCCTCAACACCCACACCCATCCCGATCACGTTGGCGTGAACCGCGGACTCATCGGTTCCGGTCGAGGGGATCAGATTCAGTTCATCGGGCCGGCGGGTGCGGCCGCCGACGTCCCTGGACTCGACCGCGCGGTCGACGAGGGCGATGTGGTGAAGGTCGGCGCAGTCGAAGGCCGCGTCATGCGCACGGACGGTCATCTCAATGGCCACATCTGCTACGTTTTTGGCGACGTCTTGTTCTGCGGCGACACCCTGTTCGCCGGCGGCTGTGGATTCCTCTTCGACGGTCCCGCGGCTACGATGTTCGACAGCCTGATGCGCCTGGCGGCGCTGCCGGGCCACACCCTGGTCTGCT
>JAACDH010000197.1 GCA_009936995.1 Rhodobacterales bacterium | reverse complement strand
GAACGCCACCGAGATGGCCACGTGATGGCCGTTGTCGGGCAGCTCTAGGACAAGGTCAACGGTGCTTTCGCCGCGAATCAACGAGCTCTTTTGTCGGAGTCGGAGGGCGGCGGCGAGGGCGTTCTTTGGGTCGCGGCCGGAGGGTTCCAACGCGAGCTCGGCGCGGAAGTCGGTCCAGGCCTGAGTGTAGAGCTCCCTGGACTCGGGGTCGAGCTCTAGGGGCGTGAGGATGCGGTTGATCTCTGGCCAACCTGCGATGTCTTCGGGACGGCGCCGGATGCCAGCGGGCGTCTTGCCATCGAATAGCAGCTCGCGGACCTTCTCGCAGTCCTTGGGGTCGCCGCGCCAGTCCCAACGACCGAACTTGCCGCGGGCCACGCCCAGGCCGAGCTTGGCACACCACGCCTCGAAGTCCTTGAGGTCGGCGGCGCGACTGCCGGTGGTCTCAGAGAGCAGGGGCGCCAAATACGAGAGTTCGAGGGGGTTCTGCCCAGCGGTCGCCGAGAGCCACAGGATGAAACCCGCCTTGGCGTTAAGCTTGATGGCGAACTTGGTCCGGGCGGCGGTGGGATTCTTGCACTTGTGTGACTCGTCCCAGATGATCACGTCGAACTTGGGCGCGGTGGCGGCACGGGCCAGGCCTTTCTTTGAGCGGACCTTCTTGCGCTTGGCGGCGTCGATCTTGAACAATTTGCCGAGTCGCTCGTAGTTCAGCGCCACAATCTGCAAGCCGCCATCGCCCTGGGCTTCGATGGTGCGGCGCCAGTGGGGTACGACGGAGAGCGGGCAGACGATCAGCACGGTGGACACCTTGGGCATGGCGCGGACAGCCTCCCAGGTGGTGAGGGTCTTGCCCAGACCTACGTCGTCGGCGAGTAAAAAACCGGCCCGCTTGGCAGCCACCGACGCGGCGATGAGGTTCATGGCGTGGGTTTGATGCGCCCGCGGAGTCAGCGGTGCGGTGGGCTTGGACGCCGTTGGCTTTGAGTCGCCATCGAGTCGATGCTGGACGGCTCGCTCCCACGAATAGGCCTTGGCCCGAAATGGACGCAAGGCCCTGGGCAAGCTGTCGCCACGAAACACGAAGACCCCATTTGTGGTGTCCCATTTTGCGCCGTGACTTGTGGCCACTGCGCGGGCGGTGAACGGCACCTCCAGCACGTGCGCGGGCAGCGTCTGGGCGGCGGCGGAGGGGCGCGCGCTGCGCCTGGTGACAGTCTTTCGAGGTCGCAGCGTAGCCATTCTTGCCTCTAGGCCTTGGTCGGCTCGGTGGCCTCGGAACGCTTCTTGCGGTGACCGGGCTTGACTAAGATCTCTACGTAGACCTGGGTGCCTCCGTCTTGGGCCACGGCGTCGATGCGATCGATGACCTTAGAAATATGCGCTTCGGTCGCCAGCGCTTCGGAGGGGCCGACCCGGCAGTCGAAGTCCCAGAAATCGACCTCTTCGGGCAGCTGCTTGCGTCGCTCCCGCTTGATGTACTTCCGAATCGTGTTCTTGACCTTGGCGAGGGCTTGGGGCGGCTTGTGCCTGGGGCTAGTGAGGGCGTGGGTCTGGCGCATCGGGAATTCCTGGGCTGGGGCCCCGAATAGCATAGGAAGACGCTCTTCGCGACGACAGTGCCGCGATGGCCATGTGCCGGTGTCGGTGCCGGCCTGGGCCTCAGCCACCGCAGAGCCGTTGGGCAGCGGGAGTCCCTCGTCGACGATGCAGAATTGGAAGTCGTCGGTGGGCCAGGCTTGACCGGTGTGTTCCCAGGCATGAGCGATGGGGGCGAGGAGGGACACCAATAGGACGGCAGAGGTCTTGCGAGCTACCGTACACGATGTCAGGCGCTTGTTAATCAACCCGGGTTGTCCGGGTGATATCGCCCCGGTGTGGGCAGTCTGGGAAGAGAGAGGTTCTAGGCCGGTCCTTCGCGCCTCGAGTTCCTTGAGCTTAGTCCTTCTGCCGGATACACAGGACCGCTGGAGGTGCGTAGATGTCCTGTCCCATGAACCCCGCCAATGATGGCGCTCAGATGGCTTTCGATGGAAAGATGTCCTACGGCGACTACCTCCATCTCGAGCCGGTGCTCAACGCTCAGCATCCACTCGGTGAAGCCCACGACGAGATGCTCTTCATCATTCAGCACCAAACTTCAGAGCTTTGGATGAAGCTGGCGATTCACGAGCTTCGTGCGGCCACCGCTAATCTCGCCGCCGAAGACGTGGCCGCTTGCATGAAGAAACTCGCCCGCGTTGCCCGCATCTTCGAGCAGCTCAACTCCGCCTGGGATGTATTGCGCACCATGACGCCCAGCGAGTATCTCGAGTTCCGCGACGATTTGCATCAGAGCTCGGGTTTCCAGTCCTACCAGTACCGCGAGATCGAGTTCTTGGTCGGCAACAAGAACAAGGAGATGCTGCGGCCTCACGCCCACGTGCCCGAGCTTTACGCCCACCTCGAAGCCTGCCTGAACGCCCCTAGCCTGTACGACCAGGTCACCCTGTTGCTGGCGCGCCGGGGCTTCGAAATTCCCGCCGAGCTGCTCGATCGGGATTGGAGTGAGCCCCGAGGCTCTCATGCCGCCCTGCGCGAGGCCTGGCGTAAGGTGTACCGCAACCCGCAAGACCACTGGGAGCTGTACGCTCTGGCCGAGAAGCTGGTCGACTTCGAGGACTACTTCCGGCGGTGGCGCTTCAATCACCTTGTCACGGTACAGCGGATCATCGGCTCTAAGCGGGGTACCGGCGGTACTTCGGGTGTGGCGTACCTCGACCAGATGCTGAGCACCGTGCTCTTTCACGAGCTGTGGGAAGTCCGCGCCGACCTCTAGGCGATGGGGCTGGACGCCCGTAGGGGGTGACCTCGGTGACTGGGTAGCAGCCCATGAAAGGCGGTCGAGGCCAGGCTCGCTCTTCGCGCTACCATGGGGGCTCCGAATGTGGAACGCAGTACGGGCGGTTCGCGTTGCCGGAACTCGACCCGAGACTATTTGGCCGTGAACGTCTCTCGGCTGACCGCATTTGCGGCGATCTCACCGGGCACGGTGCTCATCACCATGGTGTCGTTGGCCAACCACAGCTTGGCCTGGTCCGAGAAGTGCTCGGAGGCGGGGTCCGAAGATTGCCCACCAGGAATCGCGTTGAT
>JAACDH010000196.1 GCA_009936995.1 Rhodobacterales bacterium | reverse complement strand
GCCATCATCGGAAACAAGCGGAGGACGGGGTTGACACCCTCGCGTTGGTCCTTGGTGAGCTTCTGGTTCTCCCATGACAGCCGCTTCCACACGCCCTCCTCGAGGCGACCGGTGACGTCGGTGCGCACCACCTCTTCGTACTTCTGGCCGTTGGAGAACATGTCGGGTGGTACAAAAAACACCATCTTCCGGTCGGCCACCGCGGTGACTTCCCAGCACCCCGACGGACCATCAAGAAGATGGTTCGCCACGTCCTCCCAAGCGAACACGTCATCGAGACTGAGATCGACGGGCTTCGCGGCCCAGGCGGTGAGGTTCCAGAACAGCAGCGTAATCATTGAATAGACACCCCGAGAAAAACGCTGCGGTACGGACCGATTTCGCTCAACCACAAGCGCTCGCCCACTTGGATACGCCAGAACTTGTGAACGCTCATCGACACGCCAGCGGTGTACACCAGCTCGTCCGCGAAGCCGGGCAGCTGTAGCGTTGCCCAGTCAGCCCCGTTGCGCTCGCCGCCTAGCTTCCACACCGGCTCGGCCCCGACCATCAGCGTCACGGGGCCCAGATCGCTCATGATCTGTGCCGAAGCGCCCCAAAATGACGCCAGAGATAGGCCGCCTGCGCCATCCAGATGGAGCTCGTTGCTCGCCAAGAGCGGTCCCACCATCACCGAGAAATACCGGGTTCGGGGACCCCCAAGCACATAGGTCTTCAGCATCCGCCCCCGGGTTCGGGGACCCAGAGGAAACAGCGCCGACGTCCCCACGTCCAGTGAATATCCCAGGCTTCCGCCAATGCTGTACCAGCGTCGACCGACGTTAGCGCCCAGGTACTCTGAACGGAAATTCTTCTCGTCTGCGTTGGGATGCGGGTAGAAAGACGACAACGACATCGGCCAGACGTACCAAGCGCCGGTGGTTTCGGACGGCCCCTCTTCGTTGCGAATGATCCGCTGCCCGGGCTCGTCACTGGTGAGCAGGCCATCGAGGGCGGACGGCAGCTCGGACTCGGGTGGAACCTCGGCCGGTGGTTTCTCAAGCGGATCGGCCCAGGCCAGACGGGCGATCAGAAACAGTGATAGGGGGGCGCACGGGCACATTCAATCCCATAGCACACGGCCGCGGACGAAAGTACTCGTGCAAATTTACCCAGCCACCTTGTATGCTGGCCCGCCACCCCTCGACCGGAATGCACATGACCTACGACCTAAAGATCACAGGCGGAACCCTCATCGACGGCACCGGCGTTCCGGGCCGAGCCGCCGATGTGGCTATCAAAGACGGCCGAATCGTCGCGGTGGGAGATTGTCCCGACGACGCGGCCCGCACCCTCGACGCAACGGGCCTGTACGTCACGCCGGGCTGGACCGACATCCACACCCACTACGACGGCCAGGTCACCTGGGACGAAGAGCTCGCCCCAAGCTGCTTCCACGGCGTCACCACCGCAGTCATGGGCAGCTGTGGCGTCGGTTTTGCGCCCGTCCGACCCGATCACCACGAACGGCTGATCGCCCTTATGGAAGGCGTAGAAGACATCCCTGGAAGCGCTCTTTCCGAGGGCATTAAGTGGCGCTGGGAGACCTTCCCCCAGTACATGGACGCCCTCGACGCCATGCCACACACCATTGATTATGCCTGCCTACTGCCACATGATCCCCTGCGAATGTATGTTATGGGAGACAGGGCGGTCCGAGAAGAAGACGCCACCGAAGAAGACCTCGCCCAGATGAAAGCAGCGCTGCTTCAGGGTCTGAAGGCCGGCGCCGTTGGCTTTTCTACCGGACGCACCGACAACCACCGCGACGCCCTCGGCAATCACACCCCATCCGCAGAAGCCTCCGAACGCGAGCTCACCGGCCTCGCCAGCGTCCTCGACGGCCTAGGACACGGCGTCCTGCAGGCCGTCAGTGATTTTGACATGGTGGAGTCCCCCGACCGCTTCGACCCCGAATTCGACCTCCTTCAGTCCATGGCCGAGGCGGCGGCCGGTCACGGCATGAGCATCTCACTAATGCAGAGGATCCGCGCCCCCAATCAGTGGCAGCAGATCCTCAAGCGCGTCGAACAGGCCGGCACCGAAGGCCTCGACATGCGGGTTCAGGTCGGCGCCCGTGGCATCGGTGTCCTGCTGGGAATCGAGGCCACCTTCCACCCCTTCGTAGGCTTCCCCAGCTACGCGGCCATCGCCCACCTGCCCTTCACCGAGCGGGTCGAGAAGATGCAAAATCCGGCGTTCAAGGCTCAGCTGCTCACCGAAACGTCGCAGCCCCTCTCCGGCGACGGCAGCGCCATCCCGCCCCTGGTCGACATCCTCTTGGCCCAGATCGACCAAGTGGCCATGCGCACCTACCGCATGAAAGACCCCGTCGACTACGAGCCCAAGCAAGAGGATTCCTTGTTCGTCGAGGCGCAAGTCAAGGGCGAACCCATGCTCTCGGTCTTCTACGATGCGCTGCTCGAAGAGAATGGCAAGGCGCTGCTGTACTTCCCCATCTACAACTACCTGGGCGGCGATCTGTCTGTGGTGCACACCATGCTCCAGCATCCCCAGGCCCTTCCTGGGCTTTCGGATGGCGGTGCTCATGTTGGTACCATCTGCGACGCCAGCTTCCCCACCTTCATGCTCACCCACTGGGGCCGAGACCGCACCGAGGGCCTGGGCCTCGAGAAGGTGGTGAAGATGATGTCCCACGACACCAGCCGCTTCCTGGGAATGACCGACCGCGGAACCGTAGAGGTTGGGAAGAAGGCCGATATCAACGTCATCGACATCGACGGTCTGGTGTTGCGGCGTCCTCGCTTGGTCCACGACCTGCCCGCCGGTGGCACGCGAATGCTCCAAGACGCCGAGGGCTACCGCGCCACCATCGTCAACGGCGCCATCATTCTAGAGAACGATCAGCTGACGGGGGCTCGTCCTGGCCGGTTGGTTCGGATGGGCCAGGATTAACCACAATCACCCTCGGTGGGTCGTGGATTATCGGTCGAACTCGGCCAAGCGAGCCTTCCAAACACGGGCGTCGTCGTCGGTGAGTGGCGCGCGCATCCGCCATGACCAGTTGCCGCCGACAGTGCCGGGGAGGTTCATTCGGCCGCCACGGCCCAATCCAAGAACATCTTGCATCGGCAGGATGGCGAGGGTGGCGGGACAGCGCAGAGTGGCGTCGATCATGCCCTGAAGTACTGGCTTCTTGCATGCCTTTACCCCAAGCTCGTCGGCCACCGCAGACCGTCGCGCGTCGTCGAGGGACTGCCACCAACCCAAGGTGGTGTCGTTGTCGTGGGTGCCGGTATACACGGCGGCGTCGGCGGTGATGACGGACGGGTTGTGGGTGTCTTCGTCGGGCAGACCTACACCAAAGTGCAGGACACGCGTTCCCAACATGCCGGTGGCTTTGCGGAGCGTATGGACGGCTTCGTCAATTTGACCGAGGTCTTCGGCGATCGCAACGGCGGCTCCAAGCGCGGCGTCGACGGCCTGGAAGAGCGGCAGGCCCGGACCCGGGCGCCACACGCCATC
>JAACDH010000195.1 GCA_009936995.1 Rhodobacterales bacterium | reverse complement strand
CGTGGGATCGGTGCCGTGGACGTTCACCTCGTCGCCGTCGTTAAGGCCATCGCCATCGGTGTCGATATCGTTGGGATTGGTGGCGTAGGTGTTCACCTCGTCGCCGTCGTTAAGCCCGTCCCCGTCCGTGTCCGCAACGTTGGGATCGGTGAAGAAGTTGAGGACCTCCTCGCCATCGGTGAGCCCATCGCCATCTTCGTCATCGTTGCCGTCGTCCGCATCGCAGACATTACCTAAGCCGTCGCTATCTGCGTCAGCCTGACCGCCGTTGGCCACCCACGGACAGTTGTCGACACCATCGACCACGCCGTCGCCATCTGCGTCGTTGTCGAGGTAGTCGGCGAGGCCATCGCAGTCTGTGTCGGCGGGCGGATCCGTAGTGGCCTCCGCGAAGTCCGGCAGGCCGTCGCCGTCAGAATCGTTGTCGAGAGCGTCGATGATGCCGTCGTTGTCGAAGTCGCGGGGGTCTTCGGGGTAGCCCACTTCGATGGCGTCGTTGATGCCATCGCCGTCGGTGTCGGCGAGGTTGGGGTCGGTGCCCACGTCGGCCTCGACCAGGTCGGGTAGGCCATCGCCGTCGGTGTCCGGATCGTACGTCCAGATCTGGATGTTGTCGAAGGACACATCGTCGTTGTTGAAGGCGCCAATGCCAGCGGTTCCCGGAGGCAGTGGCGAGGGGTCGACGTAACTGAGCACCACGTCGCCGCCGGTTCCCAACACGCCATCGAGGTCGGCGTCCATTGTACAGGTCACCGTGCCACCAATTACCTCAAGCCGAGTGCGGTAGGTGGTTGTGGTGCTGAACAGGAATCCATTCGAATCCACAATATTGTCCCCACTGCAGCCCGATGCATCGTCGACGCGTTGCAAGAATATTCCATCTTCACTGGCAATCGTGCCGCCCGCGCAAGAACGGATATCATCACGGGTAAGTCCACAGATATAGTAGGAATCAGCAGAGTTATAGCGCACAATCAGATCGGCGCTGTCTCCGTCGGGGTCGCGAATATCGGCCTCGATGGCCACGTCGCTCCATAGGTGAGAACCGGTGAGTACAAAGTTCTCGTACGCGTCGATGGGCATGCCAAACGAACCGTTACCGTTGTCCGTCAGCGGATCGAGGTTGTTGTTTCCCGTACTCCACGCGTCCGTTCCGCCGTACGGGTTCTCCCAGCCGCTCAATTCGGGGTCGTTCGTAGGACTGGCTTGCGGGCAGTCGAAGCTCTCGTCCACAACCAACGTCTGCGCGCTGGCACCGGTTGGCAGGAAGAGCAGAACAGCAAGTGGGCACAGACAGCGGCGCATAAGGACTCCTGAACAGAGCCATTATAGGAGCTAGTTCCTAAGAACCGAAGCGTTACCTCAGCCTTCGTTCCACAAGGTCTGCGCGTCGATGAAGACTTCGGTGTGATCGCCGCCTTGACCCGCATAATTGTCGACGCCAGTGTTGGTGACGGCGTTGCGTACCTTCGTGACACCCGCGTTGGGGTTGATCGCCATGTAAACCGCCACGGCTCCAGCGACGGCTGGCGCAGCCATAGAAGTACCGTCGAGCTCGGCGAAGTCGCCACCGGGCCAGGTGCTAAAGATCGAAACCCCTGGGGCGGCCACATCGACCGCGTCACCGTAGTTGCTGAACGAGGCAAATCCGTTGTCGCCGCCGTCGGCGTCGTAGGCCGACACCACAATGCCCATATCATAACCAGCCGGTGAAACATTCTCGGTGTCTTGCGCTTCGTTACCCGCGGCAATGACCACTACTACGCCCGTCGCTTCGAGGGCCTCGATGGCCTCCGCCATGGGGTCGTATCCGCTGACCACACCACCGCCGAGCGACATATTTACCACCCGAATCTCGGGATGATCAAGCACGTATTCAAGACCCGCGACGATATCCGAGGTGTAACCGCTACCGTTCTCATCGAGGACGCGTACACCATGCAACGGGATGTCCGGGGCCATACCCACCACGCCGACGCCATCTGCCCGGGCGCCGATGGTCCCCGCAACGTGGGTTCCGTGGCCGTTGGGGTCTTGCCCTTCGGCCGCTGTTCCGCCGCCAATGGCAACAACATCATGAAATCCAACGACGTTGAGGTCGGGGTGCGCCGAGTCGATGCCGGTGTCGATCACCGCCACGTGGATGGCGCTTAGATCGACCGACCCCAGGTAGGGACCACCAATTCGGTCGATGGACGGCGGAATCTCGTCGGGCCCAAGGACCACACCCGGATCGGTCACCACGTCGTCGGTGGACTCGGGCATCTCCTCATCGGGGACGCGCTTCTCTCGCTTGTCTTTCACCACTTGTTTCACTTCGGGGAGCGCGCGAACCTCGTCGGCGAGCTCTTCGGGCAGGCGCACCGAGAATCCCTGGCCGGCCTTCTGGTAGACGTGAATCGCGTCGAAGCCGAGCTCATCCGCCAGGTCTTGAACCGAAGCCGACACCTCGGAGCCGTCCTTGTTTAGGCTGACAATGTACACTTCGAACCCCAGGGCATCGAGCTGTTCGGGCGTACAACCACTGCTTAGGGCGATTGTGGCGACGGCGAACATCAGACTGAAACGGTGCATTGGGACCCCTGGAGAAGCAAGATGCTTTCTTGTCATGTCCTCTTTGACGCCACAGCGCCACCCGCATTCAACGGAAGTGGAAGAAAGACGCCAGGGGTCGCGCATGGGGACACTTAGGGACAGGTCCAAGTCCAGATATCCGTGGCCACCAGATCCAAGGGCCCCACCGCTCCGTCCGAGTCGATATCCGCAAGAACGTACACCTCCGTCAGGTATCCGTCCGCGTCGTAGGTGTACTCCATGATGAGATCCAAGAACCCGTCGTCCAATATGTTCGCCTCGCCATACAAGATCTCGCCGACCTGCGTATCCACGGTTCCATCTGGGTTGTACAGCCAGTCGTACGTGGCGTCCACAACACCGTCGTTGCCAAAGTCGAAGTAGGCGAACTCAACCCGTCCGCTGGCATCGAACGTAAACTCGGTCCAGTCATCCACCGTGCCATCTGGCAGCGCAGGATCGTAGCCAGTCAAGACACCAAGTGCATCGTACGTGGCCACCGGACCATCGCGAAGTATCGCATAGTCGCCTCCAAAGTCGCCTGGACGTTGAAAGTCGAGGTAATCGTCGTCGACGCCATCGTTGCCCAAGTCAACAGACTCGCGAAGCATGTCGCCATTGCCGTCGTACGTATAAACACTCATCTCGTCGATGATTCCGTCGATGCCACCCCCATCTGCGCCGTCGATCTCGAGGGTGATGATGTCACCGCCCACTTCGATGAAGTGGAATTCGACGTCGTCCGTGCCATCGTTCTCGTAATCGAGGTAGGCCCACTCGAGGTTTCCCGAGGCATAAAACGAATGCGTCTCGACTTGGTCGTCGACGCCATCTGCGTCGAAGTCGCTACTGATCACCGATACTTGGCCGTTCGGGTCGTACGCGTAGGTGGTCGCGAAATCAATGACGGTGTCTCCCTCGATATCCCGCTCATCCGACACCAATTGCCCGGACGCGTTGTAGGTCAACGTGTGCGCCACAATGCCATCGGTCACAGCCTCTCCAGTGTGAAAAGCCATGCAATCCGAAACATCTGCGGGCGTGGTTCGTACCGACGTCG
>JAACDH010000194.1 GCA_009936995.1 Rhodobacterales bacterium | reverse complement strand
TTCAGCTTCATCTGGCGACTGGCCGATATACGTTGCCCGAAAACTCGCGCCCCGAAGGCGCGGATGACGGCACCGATTTCACGATCAAGATGGTCAAGAAGGTAGGCGCAAAGCGAAATATATGGACGGGTGCGCTTCCGTTCGATGTCGGCAACCAGGGGCGCAAATATGCGCCGACGGGCATGGTGATCACGATTGATGACGCTGAGGCCCGATACGGTAAGGGTGCCACCCACTGGGACGTTGACGGCAGTACGCTGACCCTCCAAGTCCAAGGACCGGGCACGCCCGACGTCACGGCCTCTTGGCCACAGGTGGGCGATCAGATCGCTCGGCACAGCTTCGCGCTCTCCGAAATGGCGGCCGAAGCGTTCGTTCGGATGGATCTCGGCATCGAGGGCGACACCCGCGATGGCCTACTGCTGCCCGCGCCCGCCTCGGCAGAATGGGACGTAACCCTGGGTCAGTCGCCGGTCTTCGACGCCCACATCGCCCTGGCTCCCAGCCCGCTCATCAACGAGAAGTCGGACGGCGTGACCGCGGTGGTCGAAGTGGACGTGAATGGCCAAACCACCGAAGTAGGCCGTTGGTCTCTGACTGCTGTCTCGCAGACTTTCCAAGATGTGCGCGTCAAACTCGACGCCTTCGCGGGCAAGGACGTCACCATCCGTCTGCGCAGCGAGGCCGGCAGCACCACCGATCACGACTACCTGTTCTGGGGCAGTCCAGCGGTGTGGAGTGCCCCCGAGGGCGACGTCCGACGCGTCATCGTGATTGGCCTCGACACCACCCGACCCGACCACTTCGGCTTTTACGGCGATCCTTTACCGGACGTTAGCCCCGAGTTCGACAGCATCGCAAACAACGCCTTTGTGTTCGACTCCGCCTTCACCCCTGCGCCACGCACTCGGCCCAGTTTCCGAAGCGCGACGACAGGTCGGGATCCTCTTAGCGCCGTGGGCGCAACCACCATCGGCGAGGTGTTCCAGCAGCACGGTTTCGCAACCCAAGCCAACGTCGCCAACGTTCACTTGCAGCCGCGCTTCGGATTTAACAAGGGTTTCGACCGTTGGCACTTCCAGATCGGGACCAACGCCGAGGATCAAGTCGACCGGGCCCTGAGCTTCCTTAGGGACTACCAAACCCGCGACACGTACTTGTTTCTACACCTGATGGACCCCCACGTATTCTACGACGCGCCAGGCTCGTTCAAAGAGAAGTTTGTACTCGCCGGAACACCGCGCCTTCCCGCTCATACCAACCGGTGGGAGGTCTACGCTATGGATGCGCGCGGGCAGCTCACTGACGGCCATAAATCGTGGCTCAAGGCCTTGTACCGGGGCGAACTGGCGTACACCAGTTACCAGCTGGGGCGCTTCTTTTCGGAGATCGACAAGCTACCCGGTAATTCCCTGGTGATCATCCACAGCGACCACGGCGAAGAGTTCTGGGAGCACGGTGGATACGAGCACAACCACACCTTGTACAACGACACGACAAAGGCGTTGTTTGTGGTCCGCACCAACCAGGGCTTCCAGGGTGGTAAGCGCATCGATACGCCCGTCACTTTGGCCGATATCGCACCGACCCTTTTTGACTTTGCCGGCTTCGACGCCGCCGACCTTCCACCCCTTGACGGGAAGAGCCTGAAGCCGCTGATCGACGGCACCGACTCGGGCGGCGGCTGGACCCGCCCTATCGGCATCGCCCACCTTCGTTACGGCCAAGACCGTTGGGGCGTCGTGCACCAGAATCATAAATATATCTTGCACACCAAATCCGGCCAAGAAGAGCTGTACGACCTTGGTTCCGACCCCGGCGAGCAGATTGATTTGGCTGTCGCCGGCAAATCGACAGCGCCGTTCCAGGCCGCGCTGGGGCAAGCCCACAACATGCCCGTGGGACCCGGCTGGCGACTGGTTCTCAACGCGCGAGCCAACAGCGCTCCCCTGCAGTTCACCCTTCCGGCGATCCCCGAGGCCGTCGTGCTCGTGGACCCCGAGCGCATCGTCGACCACCGCGCCAACCAAGCGTGGGGCGAGCCGGCCACCCGGGTGCCCGGCGAGATCGGGGAGGTCACTTGGGAAACAGGTACAAGCACCTTCGAATGGGCGCCGGGAACCCAGCCGCGCGGTGGCTTGGTGTTCGTACGCTTCGCGGAACAGCAGGATCCAATGCTGACTAAGATCGCCCTCAACGAACGTGAGTTTTCGCCCAAGTCCTTCAAGGACCATGCGCGCTGGTTGGCGGGTGCGGACAGCGTCGAGTTCCAACCTGGCGTGGTCTTCGAGCCGCCACCCGAAGAGGTTGCGCGCATTCGCGCCCTCGGTGGCGCTCCGGCGGCAGCCGGCGACGATCGCGCTATGCTCGAGGCCCTCGGGTACATCCACGACGAGCCGACTGAACAAGGCGGAGCGCCTGATGGCGATCCAGACTCCCACGAAGAGAAGAGCCCGTGATTCAAGCCATTACATTCGACTTCTGGGACACCATCGCCATTGATGAGTCCGATGAGCCCAAGCGCAAGGCGGCGGGCTTGCCCACCAAGAGAGTGGCTCGGGAAGAGGCTTTTGTGGCCGAAATTCTGGCTCACCACCCCAGCCTAGGCCGGGAGCGCGCGGTACAGGGCTGGGACCACGCCCAAGCCCAGTTCCGCCACTGGTGGAAGGTCGAGCATTACACCCCCGACGTGGCCACTCGACTGAAGGCTGGTTTTTCGCACATCGACGTAGGTCCAACACCGGGTTTCGACGGCTTGGTGCAATTCCTTGAGCGTATGGAGGTCGAGATCTCTCCCGATCCCATCCCCGGAGCCGTGGATTCCATCCTGGCTATCGCGGATCGTTGGCCCCTGGGTATCGTCAGCGACGCCATCGTCACCCCAGGAACTGGACTCCGCGAGATCCTCGGCGATTACGGGGTACTGCACTGCTTCCAACACTTCGTGTTCAGTGACGAGGTGGGCGCCGCAAAGCCCAACCCCAAGGTGTTCTTCGAGGCCGCCAAGGGACTCGGTGTGGACGTCACCGGCATTGTGCACATCGGCGACCGCGAGGCGAACGACATCGTTGGACCGGCCAACGCCAACGCCAGGTCCATCTTGTTCACCGCCGCCATCGACCGCGGTAGCGACAACACGAATGCGACGGCCATCGCCCACACCTACCCAGAGCTTCTCACCGTTCTTGAGGGCCTATAATGTCCGCCGACACGCTGCTTCACGGGATTGCTGACCGCTTCGATCAGAGCTTCGCCGACGAAGTGCCCTGGCGGCAGTTGGGCCGCGAGTCCGAGTACCCCATCGTCGACGCCTCGGGCGATCCAGCGCCCTTGTCCGACCTCTGGGATGAACTCCGGGGCGCACACCCCCACATGGCAGATCTCCGCGAGGGCGACCTTATCGTGGGTCTCGAGTGCCCGGACTTCATTTACAGCGCCGAGGTGGGCATCAGCACCATCGAGGTCATCGCGCCTCCCTGTCCCGATCTGGTTCAACTCGAGTCGTGGTGCCAGCGGGCCGAAGCGCCCGTGCTGCGCGCCTGCGAGTCCCGAGGCTGGAAGCTATTGGGATACGGCATTCAGCCAAAATCTAACCCCGTGCGGGCGCTGCTTACGCCCAAGCAGCGCTACGGTGTGCTGCTCGACATCATCGGCGATGGTTGGCTTTCGTTCGCGGTCACCGCTAGCGACCAAGTGCAAATGGACGTCAGCCGCTCCGAGTGGGTAGCTGTGTCGAACCTCGGCAATCTGCTCACGCCCATTGTGGTCGCTCTGTGCGCCAACTCACCCGTTTCCGGCAACGCCCTCACCGGCTTCAACTGTACCCGTGAGGCCTGGATGGGCCGCATCGACGCTGCGGGGCACCGCCATGGCATGACCGCGGGCCCATGGGCGAACGCCGCCGACCTTGTGCAGCGATTCACCGACCTTGATGTGATGCTTGAGCGCACCGCGAATCAGCAGGTTCGGCGAGGAACAAACACCTTTCGAGAGTTGGTCGGTCAGTGTGCCGATCTCGATGCCGCCTGGCAGGCATTCCTGCTCCATGAGCACTATGCGTGGAACAGCGCGCGCCCTCGAAGCGCCCACGGCACCGTTGAGTTTCGATCCGCCTGTCAGCAACCTCCGGGCGAATCTCTCGCCGCGACGGCACTCAGCTTGGCAATCGTCGAGGCACGCCCCGCACTCGAAGCCATCTTGTCCCGCCACTTGGGCGACCAAGCCTGGCCGGTAATGGCCAAGTGGCATGGCGAAGTCATCAAGGACGGGCTCGCTGCGCCAGAACCCAGCCCCGGCCTGACGCTCGACGTACTGAACGCCTGCGCTTCGGCCCTCGAAGACCGAGGACGTAGCGAGGTGCGCTTCCTACAGCCTCTTTTTGACCGGCTGTCCGCAAAGCAAAATCCCGCACAGCGCGCCGCCAAGCGGTTCTCAGCAGCTGGCCTCGCTGGCCTCATCGAGCTGGTCGCCCTACGCTAAATCCCAGCGGCTAGACCTTATTAATTGCACCAGAGATGCCGTTCAAAATGCGAATCAACGGAAGTAGATGCCGGCCAAACGCAGGTTTCCCGCTGGTCAAGAAACCCACTGCGATGTCGCGTTCAGGGTCGGCCCAGCCAAAGCAGTTGATGAAGCCAACGTGGCCAAATGCTCGCGGCGTGTTCCAGCCAAAGGGGCCGACAAAGCGCTCACCGAGCATGAAGCCCAGGCCGTAGCGAAGGGGTACGCCCAGGGTGACATCTAGCTCGAGGAAGCTGGTCTCGTTGCGGGCTCGGCGGATGGTGCGTCCCTCGAAGATACGCACGCCATCGAGTTCGCCATCGTTGAGGAGCAACTGGTAGAACCGAGATAGTTCGTTGGCGGTGGCAGTGATGTTGCCGCTGGGCACGATGGCGTTGTGCCAACGGACGTCGTTACTGATCTCGGGAACCCGGTGAAAGTCGACACCTAGCGCATTTCTGGCGAATCGACGGACGAGCCAAGGTGGACGTCGACCCGTGTAGTAGTTGGTCGCCACCTGCTCGTGTCGGCCGGGCGCCCCATAGTTCATCCACTCGAAACCCAAGGGTGCCAGGATCAATTCGTCAAGCACCTGACGGACGTCTTTTCCAGTGACCCGGCGCACCACCTCGGCCAAAATGAAGCCACCGGTGATGGCGTGGTAGGCCACCCGGCGACCCGCGCGATTTGTGGGCGTGGCGTCGCAAAGCAGGGCCACAATTTCGTCGGGTCGGGTGAGCAATTCGGCGTCAGTGTGCCCGGCTAAGTTGGGGATTCCCGCGCGGTGAATGAGCACATGGCGCAAGGTGACCCAACCCTTGCCATGGGCCGCGAACTCGGGGATGTAATCGGCCACACGGTCGTCGATGTGCAACAGGCCGCGATCATCGAGGAGGTGGATGACCATGGCTGTGACCGCTTTACTGGCGCTGAAGATGCAAAAAGGCGTCTGCGGTGTGGCCAATACTTTCGACACGCCATGCTCGTTAGGCCCGTTGCCGTGGCTGTGTCCGATGGCGCGATCGAAGATGGTCTGCCCCTTGCGGCGAATGCACAAGGACATCGCGGGCTGTACACCCGTCTTGTACAAATCCTGCATGGCCACCCACACTCTATGTAGGTCGACGGGGTCGACGCCCACAGCCTTGGGGTCAGACTCTGCGTCAGGATCGTAGGTACATACCGACGAGATGGGTTCGAATGGGTCGATGCGAGTAGATCGGATGCGCACAGATATCTCCAGTACACAGGAGGTGGCCTGCCACTCCACTGGTATCGTGCGCCATGACACAGAACATCGTTGGACAGACACTCGGCGGTCGGTACACCGTCGTCTCTCACACCTCTGAAGAAATGCTTGGGCGCGTCTATCTTGCTCGAGACACCGCAACGGGCGGCTTGGTGAGCCTGAAAGTGCTCCACCCCTACCTTACTGAGAACCTAGAAAAAGTGCGGCGATTTGCCCGTGAGATCACGGCAACATCAGCGGTTCGCCACGCCAACTCGGTGGCCGTCGTCGACAGCGGTGAGTCTGGTGAGCTGCACTGGCTGGTCCTCGAGTACCTAAACTCGCGCACCCTCCAACAGGAGATCGCGTCTCTCGGTACGCTCCCCATCGCGCGCGTCATTCACATCGGCGCTCAGATCGCCTCGGCCATGGCAGCCGCCCACGAAGAGGGCATTGTTCACCGGAACCTGAATCCCGGAAACGTACTGCTGCTGAACAACACTCGCGACGGAGATTACGTAAAAGTCCGAGACTTTGGCCTCTCCCGCCTGGGGGGCGACGACGAAGGCGGCCACGCGCTCACAGGCACCGGCGCACGAATCGGCAACACTTTTTACATGGCTCCCGAGTATATCGAGTGTTCAACCGTGGACCCACGAGGCGACGTCTACGCTTTGGGCGGTCTGTTTCACTGCATGATCACGGCGCATCCCCCTTTTCAGGGCCGACCGGGCCAGGTGCTCGAGATGCACATCACCGAGCCCGCACCGTCCGTGACCCAAGCCCGCCCAGACGCGCCTCGCTGGCTGGCCGAACTCGTACTTCAGCTTCTAGAGAAGGACATCAACCGACGTCCGCAGGCAGCGGACATTCACGACGCCCTGGTGAAACAGGCTGAGGGGAGCTTGCAGCCGCCGCAGCTTCTTCAGCTAGACGGCGAAGGCAACGTGGTGCCGATGACAAAGGTCGAGAAGGCTGTTGAGAAGAAGTTTCTGATCGGTGGCGCGGTGCTTGGCGCAGCGGGGCTAGGCTTGATCGCCCTCACGGCGCTGATGGCCGGCGTCTACTTACTGGCGGGCTGAGCGTGGGCTTCGAGGGGCCGGATCCCCGCTTTCTCGAACAGGGCCATGTCGTCGGCGTAGCCGGGATTAGCGGTGGTGAGCAGCATGTCGCCAAAGAAGATGCTGTTGGCACCGGCCATCATGCACAGCAGCTGTGCGTCGTCGGTCATTTGGGCGCGACCCGCCGACAGGCGAACCTTCGCCTTTGGCATGAGGATTCGGGCGGTGGCGATCATGCGGACCATGTCGATGGTCTCGACTGGTTTTTGGTCCTGTAGCGGCGTCCCCTCGACCGTGACCAACGCGTTGACGGGCACGCTCTCGGGGTGGGACTCCATCGTGGCGAGCACTTGGAGCATTGTGCAGCGATCTTCCACCGTCTCGCCCAGGCCGACAATGCCGCCGCAGCAGACGTCTACGCCGGAATCACGGACATAGGACAACGTGCGCAGGCGGTCGGCGTAGGTGCGAGTGCTGATCACGTCCTGGTAGAACTCGGGCGAGGTGTCGATGTTGTGATTGTAGGCGGTGAGCCCAGCCCCGGCGAGTTGTTCGGCTTGATCCTTGGTGAGCATGCCCAGAGTACAGCACGCCTCCATGCCCAGATCGCGAACGCCGCGAACCATGTCGAGCACTTGGTCGAACTGACGATCGCCCTTAGGCCCGCGCCAGGCGGCCCCCATGCAGAAACGCGAAGCGCCCGCATCGCGAGCCTTCTCGGCACACCCAAGGACGGCTTCGACCGAGAGCAGCGCCTCGGCCTTGACGCCGGTATTGTACCGCGCCGCTTGGGGGCAGTAGCTGCAGTCCTCGGAACAGCCACCGGTCTTGATCGACAACAGAGAGCAGAGCTGCACATCGTTGTTGCCCCAGGCCTCTCGGTGGGTGGTCTGGGCCTGATAGACCAGGTCCATCAGGGGTTGGGAGTAGATGGCGCGAATTTCGTCTACGGTCCAATCATGACGGATCTGCACGGGCGACCTCCAGAACCGGCACTCTATCCGACTGGCATAGGCCTTGGCCAAAACATCGGTGATTCATCGCCCGGCGACCGCTTGGCGACCCTAGACCGGATCCGAGCGATAGGTTCGGCCAACAGACCACACCGCCGTGCAGAGCACCAACAAAAAGCCACTGTACACGGCGCTAAATAGCTGTTCGGCGTGAGTGGAACGCCACACTGGCCAGCAGAGCGTGATCAGCCAAAAGGGCGCCCAGTGAAGCACCATGATCGCTCCGAGCTGCTCGAGGAAACGGGCGCCCAGCCGTATGGATGGACTTGCGTGCGGAAGTCCAGCCGCGAGACGCGCGGCGGCGGCGGCGACGAGAGCTGGCGCGACCAAACCCGTGAAGGTCCACAGTCCGACGCCCACACTGAGCGCGTACCCGTCCGCCGTCAAGGCAGCCAGAACGATGGCTGGTGAGATGGAGAAGCATAGGTAGGCCGCGGCAATCACCCAGGCCGTGGGGAGCCGTGGGAACCTTCTAGGGCCAAGCAGAGCGGTCGCGTTGCCCCAGCTTCTGGCCGTTAGCACGCGACGGGTTCGGATGGCCAAGGTGAGGCCTGCCCCGACGAACATCCAGGCCACGATTGCCAGCACGCCGCCGATGAGGTGCTGCTCTTGTCCAGGGTGACCGGTGAGCCCCCACAGCATTTGCATGGGAGACCACACGAGGTGAATGAGCCAGTGGGAGACGAGCAGCGTGCCAACGGAGACCCCTAGCCAAGCCGATCGTTTTGGGTGACGCAAGCCGGTCTCGGCGCGCTCTAATCTCGCCGCGAGTCGTCCGACCAGCCCGCTCAGCGGCAGCGCAATCAACAGGCCGCCCATTGACCATAAGGCTAAGCCGGTGGCCACCTGCCTCCAGTTTGCGTTGAGGTTTGCCAGTGCGAAAGGTGCAGAAATAAGTCCGTAGAGGAGCCCGATGACAAGGATGAAGGCAAAGGGCTTGCGCCCTGTGTACGCTAGTGCAGGTGTGATGGCCGCTGTTGGTTCGGTGTCCATCTAGGATCTCCCAAAGACCTTGCTCGTCCAAGACCATTCCCCAGGAGAACGGTGACCGCGTCCAGAGCTTACAAGAGGCTGCCCGTTCAGAGCTTCACCTACGCCGCTCCCGACGGCGCGCCGCTGCTGCTCGATGTGCATCGGCCGGCGATTGACGGCCCAGCACCTACGGTAGTGATGGTTCATGGCGGTGGCTTTAGCGGTGGATCAAGAAGTATGCGCGCGGTGCATTTTTGCACAGAGACGTTGATCGGCGCGGGCTTCGCGGTGGTCGCCATGGACTACCGGAAGGGCAACCCAAAGCCGCTGTCCGGTCTAAGCGCCTTCAATCAGAGCCTGAACGACACCTTGGCGGCCTTCGATTGGATCGCCGAACGCGCCGATGACCTGGCCCTCGACAGGGCCAACACACACCTTATGGGGCTGTCCGCAGGAGCGGCGATAGCGGTGGTAGCCAGCAGCCGGCGCTCGGTTCGCTCCCTGGTGGGGCTGTATGGGCCATACGACTTCACCCAGCTTCCCCTCGACCAGAAGTTCGCTGCCCGTTGTCTGCTCCGCTCAAACGATCCGGAGGTTTGGGATCAGGCCAGCCCCTGGCGCGAGGGGCTAACGCACGCACCGATGCTGCTGTTCCACGGAGAGTCGGATCGGTTGGTGTCGATCACCCACAGCGAGCGGCTTCAAATGGCCCGTCACCAGGCGGGGCGCTCTGTGCAGTTGATCCGCTACCCGGGCGTAGGTCATGGATTTCTGAACTTTCCCGACAAGGCGGTGTCCAAGCATGCGCATCGCGCGTTTGTGACGTTTCTCAGCGATCCTCCCAGCGCATCCCACGACAAAGGGTGACGCTGCTTGGACCGGCCGTACTCTAACCCAGGCCTTCGGTGAGCTCGTCGAGCAAACCTCGGATGCGCTCGAGATCTGGGGCATCGGGCCAGCGTTCGATGTAGGTCTGAAACGCCTCGGCGGCGGCGGCATGACGCCCCAGGTGGTTTCGCATCAGCCCGAGCTCTCTCCACTCGTCTCGGTGGTTAGGCTCCAACAGAACCAGACGCTCTACCGCACGAATCGCACCTTCGACGTCTTGGGTGCGCAGGTGAGCACCTTTTAAGTTGTTGCAGATACGAACCAAGAGGTAGTGATTTGGCACAGTAGCCAAATATCGCCCCGGATTCGCCACGACCTTACCGTCGGACATGCGCTGGAGTCGCTCATACAGCTGCTGTGTGCGGACCACGCGCCCTTCGTTGAATGGATCGATGTAGAACTTAGGGTCGGACCCGGCCGGGCTGACGAGAAAATGGCCGGGGAAGCCAATGCCGTCGATGTCGATACCTGCGCGACGGGCAATCTCCATGTAGACGACGCACAGCAGGATGGGCAGGCCGCGGCGCTCTTGGAGCACGGTGTCGAGACAGGAGTATCTAGGATCGAGATAATGCTCGCGGTCACCGCTGAACTTGAGCTGAATGAACACATGCTGATTCAGACGGGCGATCTGCTCGGTTAGCGGAGAATCGGGTGGAATCCAGAGGCCCTCGGTGAGCACATCGAGGAGCGCCAGAAGGTCGTCGCCGTCGGTCTGGGGGTGCTCTTCGGCGGCCAGCCAAGCGGCGGCCTCGTCCAAGCGGACGGGACGCGCCTGGATTGCGCTTACAAACCGTTGGCGAGCTCGCTGGCGGGCGTCGTCTTCGTCGCTCAACCTCGCGACTGCCAGCTACCGAGGACGCCCAGAAGATCGGCTTCACGGGCCTTGCTCTCTTCGAGGCGACGTTCGAGCTCCAACACCTTCTTATGTAAGTCGGCGACGCGTTGCATCTCGGTCTTCAGCGCCGCGATGGCGTCGGCGCCAGACAGGCCGGCGAGCATGGACTCGGCCAGCGCTGGCGCGACGGACACCTGTTGATGATGCCCGTCGCCAGCGGTTGGGGCCGGACGTGATGCAGCGGTTGGCGTGGACGGCGCGCCTGTTTCAGAGGCGAGCGCGACCCCCTTGGGACGGGGTGCCCGCATGTGTGCGACTGCAGCACCAAAGTTCTTGGTCTCGGCCGCCGTGACGGACAGGGGCTCCATCTTGACGGAGGCATACGCTTCGACTTCGTTGGGTTTTGGAGGAACCAGGTAGCGAAACCCATACTCGGTAACGGCTTCAAGTTCAATCCAAGAGCCCTCGGACAAGTGCTCGATCACATCTGCCGTGACCCGACTGAGGGCGTAGCTTTGTCGGCGACCGCCACTGAGCACGTGCACGAAGCGGCCCGCCCTAAGGTCGTCGGCCTCGATATTGCTCTCTTCGCTGTGAACCGATGGTGGGGGATCCGTGCGGCCCCCAACTCGAAGCCCGAGAACACCCATGCCCTCGGTGAGTTCGAAACGCACAGTTACTGTGGTTTCGAAGTTGCTCTCACGGCGAAGATAGACTTGAAACGGTTCTGTTTTCGACATGGCCGAAGTTTAGCACGCGTGCTTTTGGATTAAGCGCGCCACACCGGGGGCCGCGGCAGACACGTGTCCATGGGCCTGGCTTCTCAGGCCTTTGTACACGCGAATCATCACTCGATTCTTGGCACGCTGGGCCAAATCATCGGTGACCCGCAGCATGGCTTCGGCGATCTCGCTGTCGTGTTTCTTGAACCATCCCGGCGCATCAGCTGTTGCCGATGCCTGGTCCCAGTATGGGTCGATCACTGGTGCGAAGTGCGGCAGCACTTTGGCAACTGCGCGTGCGGTGATGTTGGGTGCCACTGAGCGGAAGGCCTTGAAGCCCGCGCGAATAGCCGCTCCACGAAGCCCCGTCTTTCCCGCGACCTCGTCATTGACCAGCTGCACGCCATCGGCGATGACCGCGGCCTTGGTAATGGGATCTCGCAACAGGGCTTGCAACGTGTCGCCCATTACCTTTGCATTCCCGGGCACAACGGTGCGGCCGCGCTGCCACCCAACTCCCTGAACTTGTGGCCTAAATAGTTTCGGGCGTAACAAGACAGTCCACCGGCACTAATCGCCTTTCCGACGCAGTCATAGCTGCGCTCCCAGTCCCGATCATTCTGCGCCTTGAAGATGTCGGTGCCGGGCGTTTTGTGCTGAAGATCGTCTTTCAGGTGGAGTCGCAAGAACGGACCCATGCTGTCGCAGAGCGCCAGGGCGGCGTGTTCGGACGGAGACGCGCCCAACGCGTCGAGCGTAGATTGGCGCACCGTGCCCGACTCCTCGAAGGTGATGAGCCGCTTGGCGAGGCAGTCGATAGCCCGCTTGCGCTTGGAGCCGTGGTAGGTCTTTACGGCAGAGTTGCGGACCCGCTCGTCCTCGTCTTCGAGCATCGCCGAACAGACCATGGCGTCTGTGACCGCGTTTGTCTTGCGAACCGCTCCGGTGAGGGCGTCGGCACGCACGCCACCATCGGCGTCTTCTTGGGCGGCCGTCATGAGGGCTTCGGCTACCTTGTCGCCCTTGCGACCGGTCAAGCCCCGTGCCGCCGCTGCGCGGACGTTGGCGTCCACATCCTCTTGCAGCACTTTGATAAGCGTGTCTTGGGCGCCGCCTGCAGGACGAAGGGCTTCGGCGGCGTAGGCCCGAGAGACCGCGTCGCTGTCATTGAGGACCAAATCTTCCAGCTTGCCGTATGCGGCGTCCGCGTCCATTCCGGCCAGGCCGCGAACGATCCAGGTGCGGTCTTCACCAGTGATCGCACTGTCTGCGAGCGCGGGAATGAGGCACGCGGCGAGATCGTTGCGCCCAAGCCCGGCCAGCCCCTGCGCGACCACCGCGTCGCTGGTGTGGGCCTCGGCGTTGTACAGGGCCTCGCACAGACACTCGTTGGCGATCTTCACGTGCCCGTAGGCGGCGAGACGCTCGGCGGTGTAACGGCGCAAGTCGTCATCTTTATCCATCTTCAGACCCACACATGCGGACGCATAGGCCTTTTGCACCAGGAAGGTATCGATCTGCGAGTCATCTTTGACGAAGTTGGGTGGAAATTCACAGGCGCCGAGCGAGAGCAGCGCTCCAGTTGCGAACAGGCCAGAGGTACGGCGAATCATCGCAAGTCGTTGAGAGGATGCTGGAACGGGCACGGGCACTCCAAGGGGTAGGCGACGTATTGTAGCGCTGTGGGGGAATGCCATTCGGCAAGAACACGCAAAGCCCGATCGGCCAGTGGTGGATGGTTGTGCTATCTGGCTAACCGGAGGAGTCCATGAACACCCTGACTCGAAAGCTGATTGGCCCCATACGTCGTCTTAATCGGTGGTGGATCGACCGGCTCGACCCAGACTGGCCTCCCGCGTCCCCCGATCTGCCAACCGTCGGGAATCCGACCCATGAGCCAACGGTCACGACCGCGTCCAAGACCACGTTTCAGGCGAATGGACCGGTCTCCATCTATTCCGAGTCCACGCCTAACCCCAACGCCCTGAAGTTCGTAGCCCACGGAGCGGTCCTGGGGCGTGCCGAGACGTGGCGTTCACTGGCCGACGCAGGCGACCACGTCGTCGGACAAGCGCTGATGGGTATTTCAGGTGTGCAGTCGGCCTTCGCCAACGCCGACTTCGTGACGGTTTCCCGCGCTCCCGGAGCCTCCTGGAACGACCTAGAGCCCAAGGTCATCGCCGCGCTCCAGGGTTTGTTCCCGCAGTCCTAGCCAACCCGGGAGACGCCATGCCGTTCAGACACGGACTCATCGCTCGCCTGTTCCGGACCGCGGTCTTGTCCGGCACGCTGGGCTGCGGCTACTTCTCCGACGCGCCACAGCCAGTGACTTACACGGTGGTCAAGGGCGACACGTTGTTTGTGATCGCCCGGGATCATGATGTGGCGCTAGACGATCTTCGCGCCTGGAACCAGGTTGAAGGAGACCTAATCGAAGTAGGTCAGGATCTCACCATCTGGCCAAATGAACAGGCCGCTCCCGAGGTCGCCACCTCCAAAGCAAAGAACCCGCGAAAACGGACGAAGCCGGTCACGGGAACCGTACGCCCGTCCGAAGCGGTCGCCGAGGCTCAACTCGCGCTGCCACCGCTCCAGGATTGTCTCGCGGGCCCCTCCATCGAGGGCAACGCCGACGAACACGCCATGGCGGCCTCCCAAGGGTTAGTTTACGACCAGATCTCGGCGGCGATGCGAGGATTTGTCGGAAATACCCTCCCCTGCATTACCGAGGGCGCGTCCACCCCCGAGGCGGCCTTGGTCATGGAGATCACCGTTGGCTGTACCGGCCGCGTAGACCACATTTTGGTCTTGGACAGCGGCGACTGGCCCGCCGACATGGCGCAATGCGTCACAGAGGTACTTCATTTTGCACCGTTCCCGGCTCATGACCTGCCCGAAGGCGAGACCTTCACCTACCCCCTGCGCTTCACACCGGGCTAGCCGCGGGCAGCGGAGGCGCATTTGTGCTACTAAAGCCGACGCAAGGCACATTTAATGGTGCCGTCAGGAAGGGTGCGAATGTCCGAGCCGATTCTCAAAATCGAAGGCCTCAAGACGTATTTCCATACCGACGACGGAATCGTCAAAGCGGTAGACGATGTGTCATTCTCGATTCGACCTGGCGAAACGCTCGGAGTGGTCGGCGAGTCGGGTTCGGGCAAGTCGGTCACCTCCCTGACCATCATGAAGCTGCTGCCGGATCGGGTCTCCGAGATCGCCGGGGGTTCCATCTCCTTTCTAGGCAAAGACCTCCTCGGCATCTCGCAGCGCGAAATGACCAATCTGCGCGGCAGCGAGATCGCGATGATTTTCCAAGAGCCCATGACCGCCTTAAACCCCGTTTACCGGGTGGGCGATCAAGTTGGCGAGGCCATCATCCGCCATGAGGGGGTCTCCAAAGCCGAGGCGTATAAGCGCACCATCTCTTTGTTCAACGAGGTCGGCATCCCCGACCCCGAGAACCGCATCCACAGCTACCCCCACGAGATGAGCGGTGGCCAAAAGCAGCGCGTGATGATCGCCATGGCCCTGGCCTGCAATCCCAAGCTGCTGGTCGCCGACGAACCCACCACGGCGCTCGACGTCACGATTCAAGCACAGATCCTCGATCTGCTTCGCAAGCTCCGTGACGAGCGCCAGATGGCCATCCTGTTCATCACCCACGACTTAGGCGTCATCGCAGAAATCGCCGACCATGTGGCGGTCATGTTCCGCGGCAAGTTGGTCGAGTACGGAGATGTGGTCGACATCTTCCGCGCGCCCGCCCACCCGTACACCAAGGGCCTGCTCGCCTGTCGTCCGCGCCTCGAATCTCCCTACCGAATCTTGCCCACCGTCAACGAGTTCATGGATCACTGGGTCGAAGACGGCGAAACCAAGATGAAGGAGAAGTTCCTCACCGAAGAGCGGATCGAGAATCTCAAAACCGGAGGACGCGACAAGCTCGTCGACTGCGAAGGCGAGCCAATGCTCTCTGTCCGCGACCTGGCGGTGCACTTCCCCCTTAAAAAGACCTTTCTCGGAAAGGTCACCCACTGGGTCAAGGCCGTCGACGGCATCAGCTTCGACGTCTGGCCGGGGCAAACCCTGGGTCTGGTTGGCGAATCCGGCTGTGGAAAGACCACCACCGGACGTGCAATTCTTCGCCTGGTCGAGCCCACCTCGGGAGACGTACTCTTTCAGGGACAAAACCTGCGCGGCCTTAGCAAGTCAGAAATGCTGCCCATTCGACGGAATCTGCAGATCATCTTCCAAGATCCCTATTCTTCGCTGAACCCACGGCTCACGGTGGAGCAGGCCATCACCGAGCCCATGCTGGTGCACGGCATTGGCACCAGCAGCAAGGAACGCACCAGCCGCGCCGCGGCCCTGCTCGAAGAGGTCGGCCTGCAGGGCTCGTACCTACGCCGCTTTCCTCACGAGTTCAGCGGCGGCCAGCGCCAGCGCATCTGCATCGCCCGAACGTTGGCCCTCGAGCCTAAGTTCATCATCTGCGACGAGTCCGTCTCGGCCCTCGACGTGTCGGTCCAGGCTCAGGTGCTCAACCTACTCAAAGAGCTGCAGCTCAAACGCGGCCTCACCTATATCTTCATCAGCCACGACCTCTCGGTGGTCAAGTTCATGTCCGACGTGATGTGCGTCATGAAGGATGGCGTCATCGTCGAGGCCGGTCCTTCAGATGCGATCTACCAGGCGCCGCAACAGCAGTACACGCGCGATCTCATCTCGGCGATCCCGAACGACGATCTCGCCAACATTGAAATGCGGCAACGGCAGCGGGTCGAGGCCGCCAAGTAGTCTGGGTTTCTCGTTCGCCCAACGCTAACTGGCGGTGGGCGTTACGTTTGGGCGATGGAATTTACGCTCACCGGCCCTCGAACTCGCGCATGTGCCGCATGGCACTCGGTCGCCGACACGGATTGGATGAACCGCGTGGCCGGCAACGGCGTCGTAGTCGACATGAAAATGGGCGTCGACGATCAGAATCGTCCGCAAATGTCCGGAGTACTATCTGGCGCGCAGGGGAACCTTCTGCCTTTCGTCGAGACCGAATGTTCGTGGGTGCACGGAAGGTACTTCATCCAGGGACGAGCGTTCGCCAGCGGTCCGGTCAGCTACTCCCGGTACACAGTTCAGTTACATCCAGACGGCGACGGAGTAGTGCCCGAGATTAAGATGGAGATCACGCCAAGAACGGGGTTGCTGCCCCCGGTTGTGGGTGCCAGTCTCCGACGAATGGAGAACCGGTGGCGTTCGCTTTTAGAAGGCCTCCCCAACGTGGACGAGGCGCCGGTTCGCATTGCTCGCCGCGAGCTTTCCCGCAACGTTACCAGCACTATCCAAGCACTAGACGGCAAGGTGGATGGTCATATTCTCGGTCATATTCGAGAACACCTCGCTGGAGCTCGACCTCTAGAGTTGCAGCGTATGCGTGTGTTTCAGTTGGCCGATCAATGGGATGTGAGTCGCGACGAGCTGCTAGAGGGCTTCTTGCACGGTGTGCATGGCGGCCTGCTCGAACTGTACTGGAGCGTTCGCTGTCCGCGCTGTTTCGCTCAGACCGACGCCACCACAACCCTAGGAGACTTGGCCAACCACGCGAATTGCCCTTCGTGTCAGCTGGACTTTCAAACCGATCTAGGCACCCATGTCGAGGTACTTTTCGCCCCGCATCCGTCCGTGACTCCGCGCATCGAAGAACGCTTCTGCACCCTGTTCCCCATGGCCGTGCCCGAGATCGTGGGCTGTTGGATACTTCCCGGCGGCGCCGAACAGACGGAAGACGTGCCTATGGAGACCGGTGAGTGGAGACTGGGCAGTGGCGCTGGCAAGGACGTCACGCTGGTGCCGCACGCGGACGGCGACCCGTCGCTGTCCTGGGCGCCTGACTCAAAGGGCACAGAGCGGGTGTCCATGGGATCCGTAGCGCTCTCCCTCAAAAATCCGTACGACCACCCTATGCGGGTTCAGCTCATCCGCATCAGGTCCGGCAAAGACGTGCTGATGGCCGGCCAACTCACCACGGTGCCTAGCTTCCGGCGGTCCATGGGGCATCAAGTGTTGGCGGTTGGCACCCGCATTAGCACTCGGTCTGTCTGCCTGTTGTTCACCGATCTCACTGATTCTACGGCGATGTACGAGGAGATGGGCGATGCCGCGGCCTACGCGCTGGTTCGCGACCACTTTACCGTGCTTGAGAAGGTCGTCGAGGCGAACCGCGGGGTGATGGTAAAGACCATCGGCGACGCTGTCATGGCGGCGTTTTACCATCCCGCTTCAGCCATGCAAGCCAGCCTCGATATGCTCAAAGACTTCGACCAGGCCATGGCCGACCGAGGGCTAGAGAACCCGCCCAAACTAAAGATTGGGTTTCATCAAGGCCCCGCGTTGGTGGTTCACAGCAACGCCCACGGTGTAGACTATTTCGGAGGTACCGTGAACACGGCCGCACGCACCCAAGGTCTCGCCAAGGGCGGAGAGGTCTTGTTCTCCGTTCCCTGTATGAGCGACCACGGTCTTCGCAAGATCCTGCAACAGGCAGGGCTAAAAGCCGAACGGCTCGATGCGACACTGAAGGGCCTATCCAAGCCCGTTGGATTGCATCGCGTACGGCCCGACTAGGAGCATCGTGACAGCGCCAAACCATTCCTGGCTCGATCCTGCGCTCTCCGATGCCTTCCAAAATCGACAGCGGGTGCTGCTGCTGTGTCGGAATCGCGCGACCGTCGCCGCTGTGCGCCGTTGGATTGCCCACCGAGATGGGTGGCTTGGCGCCGACGTGGCCACCGTCCATGGGCTCGCGCTCCAGGTGTATCGACCTCCCTTGTATGATGGGCCAGAGGCACAGGTAGAGACCCCAGTCCCCCCGCACACCCAGATGGGCGCCTTGGTGGCCGGTCGCCCGGGACTCTCGGGCGTGGCTCGTCGCTGGACCCATCAGCTTCGTCGGATGCGCGCACTCGGTGGCGAAGTCTCCGCGCCGTCCTGGCTGACAGCGCTCGGCGACAGCGACTGGGCGCCGGACCCCGCGCTTCCCGCGCGCCAATTTCTCCTCCAACGCGCCCGTCACCACCCCAAACGACTGACCGAGAGCCAACACTATGACGCCACTATCGCCATCGGCTTCAGTCACGACACCTTCGCGCTCGACCCTTGGGTGAACGAGGTGGTGTTGGCGCTCTGCGGCGCCACGCCCTCCCCCCCGCTGGTGACCGCCCCGTTGCCTCGGATCGTCGTTGAGGACGTAGTTGCAGAGGCGAGACTAGCCGCGGCGCTCGCTGCAAACCAGCCTGACGATACGGTCATCCTGGTCTCCGAAGCCACCACCGCCTCCCGGGTTCGCGATGCCCTGGCTCGAAATGGTGTCGCCTGCGGTTGGCGAGACCCCGCTCCCCTCGCTGCACACACCCTCGCGGCCATCGCCCGTCGAGTCGCGCCCTGGTTTTCTGTCGACGAGCCCGCGATACGCCTCGCCGATCTGGCATGGGTGCTGGGGCACCGATTGTTCGACGGGCTACAGCGCAACGGCAAACAGCACCTGACCCGTGCAATCGAGGACCGGTGCCTCACCGCGCCACCCGAGCATCTGTACCGCCAGGCGATGCCTGCGCTATTCCGAGCCACCTCCCTACTCGATGCACCACTTTCGCAGTGGCTTGTGCGTCTGCAGAGTCTAGCAGACCAAGAGGCGCTGCGTCCGGCGGTCCGGGTTGCAGCGCTGGGACTGTTCACCCGGTTGAGGCTCCTTAAAGCGTGCCGAGACGGCCAGCCATTCTCCATCGAGTTCGGGCAGGGCGAGAGGAGCTTCGATGGCTACGACGACCGTGTTGCCGAGCTCTTGGGCGAGCCTCCTCCCAGCATCTACGGCGGCGGCGCCATTCCTGGTGGCCAATCACTGGGTGCTGTGAGCCGTTTCCTAACGAGCCTACGGCCGGGCATTCAGGGCGACCCAGGCGCTCGGGCAGTGCTCGTCCAGCTCCACGAGTCCCGAAATACGCTGACCACCTCGGTATCCGCTGTCCATGCGCTGTCGGTCCCCCTGCACGACAACCGGTTGCGCGACGGCGTCGATCTTCTCCACGTCGACCATTGGGACGGACGCTCCTGTGGACAGCTGATCATCCTCGACGTGCACCACCAAGGAATCACCCGGCGGCCAACCCCCGACCCACTGCTGTCCGAGTCTCAACAGGCCCACCTGGGTGCCTGCTCCGGAAGGGCCCGAGTGGCCCATCGGCTAAATCAGGTGCATCGGGCCGCGGCGAACGCAAAGAATGTGGTCGCGATTGTGGCCAAGCGAGATGCTGGAGGACGAGACCTCGTCCAGCCCATTCAACTTCGGTTTTGCCCTCATGAGCACGAGGCACAGCCAGTTGGAAGTTACGGTTTTCAGCTTGAGGGTACCGCGGAGGTCATGCGCACTCACGCGCTCACGGCCCAGGCCGGCCCCCCTGAACCACCGTCCGCAACTGTGCCTTCGCGACTCGCTCACCTCGCCAAACAAGCCACCGTGGAGTGGTATCGATGCGGCCGGGGCTACCAAGCGGCGGCGCCTGTCGTCTACAAATGGGAGTCACTTCCCGATCGGTTGGAACACTTGGGCGAACTCGCCCCCACGTGGCTTTTGCCGTGGTTGGGTTCCGCAGACAATGAATCGGGTCGGCTCGACACCGACGTAGCCTGGTCCGCAGGAAAGTTGTTCGTGCCGATGAGCGAGTGTCTCTACAGGGCCTTTGCGACGGCGGTTCTAAACCTGGAGGACCCCGATGTATACAGTGAAGACCTAGACCCTCGCCATATAGGTGAGGTGGTACATCAGGCCCTAGAGGTCGCGGGCGCAGGGTTGCAAATGCGCGTGCCCGAGGCCCAACTCGCCGAAGCTCGATACGCAGTCGTGAAGGCGCTCCGGCATGAAACCGACCGGCGAATGACGGCGATCTCGCACAGCATCTCGGCGCTCTCCTCTAGTCGGCGGGCCGGGGTAGAGGGACGTACGGCTCGGTGGTCTGCACACTGGGAGGATTGGGCGCAAAGCCGCGTGCGAAAGCCGAAGGCGCCGTCTGACTTCGATCTGAAACCCTTCGTTCAAAACCACCCTTTGGTCCGCGACGTGGCTCTGGCCTTCTTGGCGGCCCTACCCGAAGGACATGAATTGCGGCTCGACGGCGTCGTTCGGTGGCTCTCCGAGGTCTCCGCGGCCCAGTTTCACAACTCCGACCCGCTCAGCTGGAGCGACAGCCGGCTGTGCCGTGAACGGGAGCGTTGGGGGCCACTGCCCGTCCGCTTCGCCCTCCAAGCACGCGAAATTCTCCAGAGCCGTGCCTCGGATCTCGTCAACGTCTGGAAGAGTGCGGTGGCCCGTGGGCGCGGCGCAGATGCCTCGATCATCGCGTCCGCAGTTGAGCTACCCTTTGGGCCCTCGGGTGTGCCGGGTCAAATGGCCACCGAAGACGGTCTACAATCGGTGCACTTGGGGGCGGTGGCAGTCGATTTCGGTCCGGTGCGACTCTGGGTTCGGGGAGTCATCGACCGAATCGTGTTCACCCGCCCTCGTGGTGCGTTGTTGCTCGATGTGCTCGACTACAAGACCGGCCGCACCCAACCCCCCAAACCGTTCGCTGCGAAGAAACAGATTCAACGCGCGGAGGCGCCCCAGTTGTTGCTCTATGCGCTCGCGCTACAGACGCTGGCGAG